>JANOEW010000391.1:0-4266 GCA_031413475.1 Amaricoccus sp. | reverse complement strand
CCCAGACCAACGTGCACCGCACGCTCGGCGTCTGCTGGGGCGGCATGGCGATGCTGCACCATTTTTACGGCGTGCCGAAGCACGGCCTGCCGGCCAAGGCGTTCGGCTGCTTCCGCCATCGCGCGGTCGACCGATCCTCGCCCTACCTCCAGGGCTTCTCCGACAGTTTCATGGTGCCGGTCAGCCGCTGGACCGAGGTCCGCGCCGAGGATGTCGGCCTGCATCCCGACCTGAGCGTCCTGATCGACAGCGACGAGATCGGCCCCTGCCTGATCGACGACCCGCGCCGCCGCGCGCTCTACATGTTCAATCACCTCGAATACGACTCCACCACGCTGAAGGAGGAGTTCGACCGCGACCGCGCCGCCGGCGGGCCGATCCAGGCCCCGGTCGGCTACTTCCCCGGCGACGATCCGGCCCGGCCGCCGGAGAACCGCTGGCGCAGTCACGGGGCGCTGCTCTACGGCAACTGGATTAATCAAATCTACCAGACGACGCCCTATGTGCTCGACCGGATCGGCGCGTAGGCCCGTGCGCCGCCGCGACGCGATCGGCCTGGCCGCGTTCGCGCTGGTGGGCTGCGCGACGGGAGCGAAGATGCGACACGAACGCCTCGAGGCAGACGCGGCGGCGGCCGGCGAGACGGTCACGGCGGACGGCACGCCGCTCCACGTCCTGCGGCGCGGGGCCGGAACCCCCGTCGTCCTGATCCACGGGGCCAGCGGCAACCTGCGCGACTGGAGCCCCGAGGCGCTGTCGGCGATCGCCGCCCGCCGCGCCGTCTACGCCTTCGACCGCCCGGGCCACGGCCTCAGCGGCTGGCCCGGTCCGACCGGCGTGCGGCTCAGCGAGCAGGCGCGGCTGATGCGCCTCGCGCTCCGCCGCGTCGGCGTCGAGCGGGCGATCCTAGTCGGCCACAGCTACGGCGGGTCGGTCGCGCTGGCCTGGGCGCTCGACGCCCCCGCAACCGTGGCCGGGCTGTTGCTCGTCGCCGCGCCGAGCCAGGTCTGGACCGGCGGGCTCGGCATCGCGACCGACCTGCTGGCGAGCCCGGTGACCGGCCCTCTGCTCGCGCGGGTCTTGCCGTCGCTGCTGCCGCGCTCGGCGGCGGAGGCGGCCGCGGCGCGGGTCTTCGCGCCGCAGGCGCCGCCGCCGGGCTACGTCGAGCGGTTGCGCCTGGAGCTGGTGACGCGGCCCGCGACCCTTCGGGCCAACGCGACCCAGCTCGCCGTGCTCAAGGATCAGCTCCGGGTCATGGCCCCGCTCTACCCCGATCTCGCGACCCCGGTCGAACTGGTGCACGGGACTGCCGACACGACCGTACCGCTCGCCATTCATTCCGAACCCCTGGCCCGGCAGGCGCCGCGAGCGCGGCTGACCCGGCTGCCCGGGGTCGGCCACATGCCGCATCACTCAGCGCTGCCGGCGGTGCTCGCCGCGCTCGACCGCCTCGACCCTTCGTAACCCGTTGCCGTCGGCGGCCGGTGGCCGCATAGTCGGTGAAAGAACGAGGAAACCCGATGGGAAAAGCCGGAAAAGCCGCACCAAAGTCCAAGACCGCCGCCTTTCAGAAGCCGTTCGACGGCGCGGTCAGCCGCTTCCTCAAGAAGGACGCGCCCAAGGCGGTGCGCACGGTGGTCGAGAACAGCGGCAAGAACGACATCCTCAGGGAGGGCTACCCCTACGACACCCGCATGGCCTCCGAGGACTACGACCGTGCCTACGACGCCTGCCAGCTCGAGCTGGCCAAGCTCCAGCGCTGGGTGCGCGAGACGGGCCAGCGAATCGCGCTGGTGTTCGAGGGCCGCGACGCCGCCGGCAAGGGCGGCGCGATCCGCCGGGTGACCGAGAACCTCAATCCGCGCTTCGCGCCCGTCGTCGCCCTGCCCGCGCCATCCGACACCGAGCGCAGCGAATGGTATTTCCAGCGCTATATCGCGCACCTGCCCTCGGCGGGCGAGATCGTGATCTTCGATCGCTCCTGGTACAACCGCGCCGTGGTCGAGAAGGTGTTCGGCTTCTGCACCGACGCCGAGCGGTCCGCCTTCTTCCAGCAGCTGCCGTTCTTCGAGGCGATGCTGAAGCACGACGGCATCGTCCTGAAGAAGATCTGGCTGTCGGTCGGCCGGGCCGAGCAGCTCCGCCGCTTCCTCGAGCGTGAGAGCGATCCGCTGAAGCAGTGGAAGCTCAGCGACATCGACGTCAGGGGCCTCGCCCGGTGGGACGACTACACCAAGGCGATCGTCGAGATGTTCGAGAAGAGCCACACCGAGATCGCGCCATGGACCGTGGTCCTCGCCGAAGACAAACGGCGCTCGCGCATCAACGTCATGCGCGCAGTGCTCGCCCAGTTCGATTACCCGGGCAGGGCGCCGGGCGAGGTCGACGCCCGGATCGTGGGCGCGCCGGACATCCTGCGACCCTTTGCCTGACCCCGCTCTTGCGCCGGGCGTCCGAGCGCCCATCTCTGGGGCGAACGACGGAGACCCGCACATGAGCCACGCCTTCGACGCCACCGGCCCCGCATCGGGCCTGCCCGATCCCGACCGGGATGCGCAATTCTACGTACGGGTCCAGTCGCGCCGGCTCGCTGCCTGGGTCTTCGACGTAATCGCGATCCTGGCGATCGGCGTGCCGATGGCGCTCGTCTTCGGGCTCGCCACGCTCGGGTTCGGCTTCGCGCTGTTTCCGATCATCCTGCTCGGCGTCGGCTTCTTCTACCGCACCGCGACGCTCGCCGCCGGGTCGGCGACCTGGGGCATGCGACTGATGGGGATCGAACTGCGCCGTGCCGACGGTGCGCGCCTCGACGCCGTGACCGCCCTGTTGCACACCGGGATCTACACCGTGTGTTTCGGGGTGCTGCTGCTCCAGCTCGCCAGCATCGTCGGGATGCTCGTCACGCGCTACGGCCAGGGGCTGCCCGACCTGATCCTGCGCACGGCGATGATCAACCGGCCCGCCGATTAAGCACGGCGACGACGCGGGTCCTACGCGGCGGAGAATCCTGTTGCCCGCCGCGACGAGCTGTTGTTACCCTTCCGCGCCAAGGGGGACGCAACCGGAACCGCCATGCGCCACAGCCTGCCGCAGTCGCATCAGTTCTACGTGACGGCCCCGCAGCCCTGCCCGTATCTGGCCGGCAAGGTCGAGCGCAAGCTGTTCACCGCGCTGCAGGGCGAAGGCGCCGCGCATCTCAACGACGTTCTGTCGCACCAGGGGTTCCGTCGCTCGCAGAACGTGCTCTACCGGCCGTCCTGCGCCGGGTGCTCGGCCTGCCTCTCGGCGCGCATCGTCGTCGACGGATTCGCGCCAGGTCGCAGCCAGCGGCGCATCCTGCAGCGCAACGCCCAACTCGAACGCTCGTCCGCCAGCCCCTGGGCCACCGAAGCGCAGTTCGCGCTGTTCCGCCGCTACCTCGACGCGCGGCACGCCACCGGCGGCATGGCCGATATGGACAGCCAGGAGTTCGCCGCGATGATCGAGGAGACTCCGGTTCGCAGCCGGGTCGTCGAATATCACGCCCGCCGCGCCGGCGGCCGGGGCCGCGATCTGGTCGCGGTCTGCCTCACCGACGTGCTGTCGGACGGGGTGTCGATGGTCTATTCGTTCTTCGATCCCGACCGCGCCGCCGACAGCCTCGGCGGCTTCATCATCCTCGACCACATCGCCATAGCGCGCGAGGCGGGGCTGCCCTACGTCTATCTCGGCTACTGGGTGCCCGGCAGCCCGAAGATGGATTACAAGGCTCGATACCGGCCGCTCGAGGTCTTCACCGAGGGCCGCTGGACCGAACTCGCGTCCGCGGACCTCGGCCGTCTCGGCCGCAGCGGCGGCGACCGGATCGCGATCGGCGAACAGGTCTCGGCGATCGAACTGCCGCTCACGAAATAGCGCCGCGCCGGTCCCCGCGCATTCGGCGCCGCTCCCCGCCGCCTTGGCTCGAACCGCAGTTCGTCGTCTGGTCAGGGGCTCGCGGCCTGGCCGCCGACCGGCGCCAGCGACGGTGACGGGGCGGCCGGCGGCGCTGGCGGCGACACCGGCACGAGGCTCGGCGGCGGCGCCGACACGGCCCCGTCGGTCACCAACGGGCCGGGCGCCATCGGACCGGTCACCAGCGGGCCGGGCGCCGCCGGTTTTGCGGCGTTTCTGGATCCCCCGAAAGCCAGTGCAACGAAGGCGCTCTCCGGGCTCACCGAAAGCGGCGTCGCAGTGAAGATCCTGACCGGCGATAGCGAACTCGTTACTCAACACATCTGCGGGAAG
>JANOEW010000390.1:0-24337 GCA_031413475.1 Amaricoccus sp. | reverse complement strand
GCCGACGGCGCCGATGCCGCGGCGATCCAGGCGCAGGCGCAGACCAACGACCGGTTGGTGCTCTGCGCGCCGGGCTATCAGGTCTTCAACCCGGCGGCGCCGGACACGCCTGTTTCTCTGCCCGGCAACTACATGGGCGCCCCGGTGGCCGCGTTGATCTCGTCCCTTGCGCCGCATATCAGCCCGACGAACAAGGTCGTGACCGGTGTCGGCACGCTGACGCAGCGGTTCTCCTATGCCCAGAGGATCGGCATGGTGCAGAACCGCATCCTGGCGCTGGAGATGCGCAACGGCACCCGCGTGGTGCGGGGCCTGACCACCGACGACGGCGGCTTCAGTCAGGTGACGACGCGTCGGATCGTCGATTTCGCCAAGTCCGGCATCCGGCAGGTGTCGAACGCCTTCATCGGCCGGCTGAACAACGAACGTGTCCGCGCAGCGCTGCAGGCCGCCATCGACGGGTTCCTGACGACGATGCTGGTGGATGAGCAGTTGACAGCCTACCGGCTGGAGGTGACGGCGACCCGTCAGGACGAGATCGCCGGCAGGGCGATCGTCAACGTTCTGCTGCAGCCGACCTTCAGTATCGACTTCGTCGCCGTGACCATCACGCTCCAATAGGGAAGGGACAGCCATGAGTACCGATGTCTATACCGGGGCGGACGGCGCCATCCTCCTGTCGGCGCCGCAGACGTCCGAAGGCGAAGCGGCGCAGGGCGTGCTTGACCAGTACGAACTGACCGCAGTCGGCCGCGTGCAGGACGTGCGGGTCGAGGTGACGACCGAAGTGCGCGCCTATCACGAGATCGGCCAGCGGTATGCCAGCCAGCTTCGGCCCGGCAACGTCAGCGTGCGCGGGACAGTGGGGCGCGCCTATGTCAACGGCGCGCTGATCGGCCTGATGTTGGGCGAGGCGCGGGGCGCCCGGCCCGGCGGCAACTGGGTCCAGCCCGCCATGAACATCACACTGCGGCTTGCGAGCCCTTCTAGCGGATCGATCAACACGATGACGCTGCATGACGTGAAACTCGAAAGCTGGGTCTACTCCCTGCCCGAGGACGAATTCGTCATGGAGAAGGTGGGTTTTCAGGCGCTGTTCCTGACCGTCTCGGAGGAGTGACGTGCTGAGCGCCGAGGATCTGCTGGCCGGCGCCGGGGCGGAACATGTCGTCGAGATCCCCGAAAGCCTGTTGCCCGATGCCACGGACCGCAGGGTCACGCTGCGCCCGCTGACCGTGCGCGATTTGCGGCTGATCGCGCGGGCATCGCGCGAGAACGACGATCTGGCTGGTGCGCTGATGGTGCGGCAGGCGCTGGTCGCGCCGGCGCTTACGCTTGACCAGCTTGGCGCGCTGCCGGCCGGGCTGATGCAGTTCCTGCTGCGCGCCGTCAACCGCATCAGCGGCATCACCGCGACCGAGGAAGAGGTGACTGCCGCGCTGGAAGACCCGCTGGTGCAGGCCTCGCTGCTGCTGTCGCGCGAGCTTGGCTGGACGCCCGAGGAGATCGGTCGCCTTACTCTGGGCGAAACGATGCTGCACGTCGCCGCTTTGCGCGACCGGGGATGAGCGATGGCGGACGCCGCGAACACCGAAGCCGACAGGGGGCGGGATGAAGTCCGCGCGGCGCTGGCGCTCGTGCGACGGGTGCTCGACCCGGCGCCGGGCCTCTTCGGGTTGTTGGCCGGGGCCGCGAAGGCACCTGACGGGACCGAGGCGCTGGGTGACCTGATCCGCCCCGCGGATGGCGCCGAATTGCTGGCAGTGCTGCTGCGTCCGAAGTCTGGCGCAGCGCGCGGGGCACCTGCGAAACGGACCGGAGCCCTCTCTCCTGCGGCGCCGCCGCCGTACATGGCTCGCCGACCAATGGCCCCATCCGGCCGCAGCGCCTCGCCGGCCAGCGGCCTGCCCACCGCCGCGACCTCGCCATCGGCCACCCGCGCGGTGCCCGGGCCTGCTGCGACCCGCGAGCCCGTGTCATCCAATCAGCCATACGTTCAGCCATACGCGCAGCAATACAGGCGGTCCGGGAACGCAGCGCCGTCCGACCCCTCCGAAGATGCCACCGGCCTGGCCCGGATCGCGCAGATCCGCCTCGCACGTCGCCGGATGACGGGGAAGTTGCACGACCCTGCGCCCGGTTCTCCGGCTCAGGCGCCTGCGGCGGGCTCGGTCCGCCCCGCGACGCCCGACCTCGCAACACCGACGCCCCGAGCCGCGCTGACGTCGCTTGCCGATATCGCCAGAGCCCGTGCCGCCATCCGCGCCGCCGAACGTCCTGCGCCCGGCAACGGCGCGTCCGGTCCGATCGCGCGGATTACCCCTGCCAGCGCCCGGCCGCAGTCCCCCGAGGCGATCCGCCCTGCCGGCGCAAGCGTCCGCGATGACCTCCATTCGGCCGCTCCCGAAGCGCCTACCATTGCGATCCTTGCCACGCCGCAAGGCGCCACCGCGCGCCGCATTGTCATCGACCCGCTCGACGTGGACGTGGTGCAGCCACCCGACACCACCGCCCCGCCTGTCGCGGCGCCCTCCCTCAAGCTCCACGCCGACCCCTTGGCGGAATCCGCCTGGCGCCACGGGGTGGACGCGCCATGACCACCACCCCGATGCTCGGCGACTGGGAGATTCCCCGCATCGCGTTCCTCCGAACCCAGGAGGCGCGCAAGCTGGCCGAGCATCGCATTCCGGGCCGCACGGGCAGCCTTTACCAGGATCTGGGCGCCGAACCCGTCACCATCGAGATCGCCGGCTCGGTCTTCTCCGACGACGAGCGCACCGGATTTCTCGACGAGGCGCGCGCCAGGTTCGCAGCGGCCGAGCCGCTGACCTTCGTCGCCGACATCCTCCATGCCACTGATATCCAGTATGTCCTGGTGCAAAGCCTGACGGTCGAGGAGGTGGCGACCCGCCCCGGCGAGATCGCCTATCGCATGATGCTGCGCGAAAGCCCGCCGCCCCCGCCGCCGGGCGATCCCTTTGGCGGTCTCGACGCCGGCATCCTCGGCGATGCTGCGGGCTTCATCGACGGCGTGACCGACGCGCTGGCCGCTGTGTCGGCGCTGGGCGACATCCCCGACTTCTCGGACCCGTCTTCGCTGGTTGGCGGCGCGACCGACGAGGCGGCGGCACTGATCGACGGGATCGGCGGCATCGGCGCCTCGGTTCAGTCGCTGTTCGGGAGCAGGTGAGATGCCGAATCTGCTCGAAAGCTTGTCGGGAGCACTGGACGGCGGAGGTTTCAACGCCTCGCTGGCGGGTGAGGTCAGCAAGCTGGTCGAAATCGCCCAGCAGGCGGCCGCGCTGAAGGAAAACCCCGACGGCATCGCCGGCTTCGTCGGCTCGCTGGCGGCGCTCGTCGCCCCGGCGATGCCGAATGGCGGCGATGTGCTTGGCGGGCTTTCCCGCGCACAGGCGGCGATCCCGAACGTCACCGGCGGCGCTGCACCCGACGCACTGGCCGACCTCGCCCGCTTCGGCACGCTGGTGAGCGAGCAGCTCGTGCCAGTGCTGGCCCGCTCGGTCGAGGCGGCGAAGGCAATCGAGGGCATTGCCAAGGCACAGTTCCGCTGCCCGCCCGGCCCGCCGCCACCCGGTCTGCTGACGCCCCCGGCGCCCCCGCCCGAACCCTCTGGCCAGACTCGCGCCGCCGCGGCGCAGGCGCGGTCAGACGGGGTGGCGGCGCGGATGGACGAGCTTCCAAGCCCGCTCACCCCGGCCGCGCTGCTCGACCACCTGATCGGCCTTGCCGCAGGGCCGCAGCGGTCGGAGTTCCTGCCATTCTCGTTGCCCGTCGTCGACGACATCCTGTTGCCGCTGCAAAGCCTTGGCCGCTGGTCGCTGGCAACCCCGTCGCAGGTGGGCGACGAACTGGCTGTCACGCTGGCCGTCCTCCGCGACCGGCTGACGGCGGCAACGTCCACGCTGATCGACGCAAGGCTGGCCCCGGCCACGGCGCTGAGCGTGCCGCTGCGCGCGGCCGAGTTGACCACCTTTGCGCAGGACTACGTGACGCAGGCTACCTCCGTCGCCGCTGCGCTCGACGCCGCAGATCAGGCAGCGGCGGCCACCGCGGCGGGGCAACTCAACGCCACGATCACGGCGTTCGAGGCGGTCCGCACCGCGCAGGCCGCCGACTTCACGCCGCAGGTCGCTGCCCTCTCTGCCAACCTTTCCGGCCTTGGCGCTGCGATCCACGACAGGCTGCTGCACCTTGTCGTCCAGCTCGAACCCTTCGACGCAAGCATCTTCACCGCTGCCGCCTCGCCCCAGCCTGCCGCAGATGCCGCCGCCGAGCAGGCGCTGCGCGACACGCTGGCGCCGATCCTGAACTTCATCGAGGATCTGGGCGAGAAACTGGATCTCTCTGCCATCGAAGGCGGCGTCACCGCCATCGCAACCGAGGCGCAAGGCATTGCCGACCAGATCACCGCGGGCCTTGCCACCGTGGCGCAAGAGTCCCGCGCCGCTTTCGCTGCCGTCGAAGCCGAGATCGCCGCCCTGCCGATCGATGCGCTGGCGACCGAAATGCGCGCGGCCATCCAGCAAGCCGGCGCCACGCTGCGCAATGCCATCTCCCGTGCCTTCGACCCGCTGCGCGACGCACTGACTGCGGCCATCGGCGCGGTGTCGGACGCGCTCGACGGGCTGGACCCGCAGGCAGTGGCGGATGCGCTAACCGATGCGGTGGCCCAGATCACCGGCATCCTGCAGGATCCGGCGGTGCTGTCGGCGGTCGAGGAGGTCCGCAATGGGCTGGATCAGGCGGCGACCGCAGCCGGAAGTCTCTCCTTCGCGCCGGTCACGGACGAGGTCATCAAGTTGATCGAAGCGATGACCGACGGGCTTAAGGCGCTGGACAGTGCCGAACTCAATGACGCGCTGGTCGGCATGCTCTCGACGGCCATGGCAGTGCTGCCACCCGACTTGCGACCCGTGACGCAGCCGCTGATCGACGATCTGGGCGTCCGCATCGACCAGGGGCCGGTGGCGCTGCTGGAAGACATCCGCGCGAGACCGCAAGAGGTGGTAGACCGCATCCGAAGCTTCGATCCCGGCAAGCTCGCGGGCGAGGTGCTTGGCCAGCCGTTCAATCAGGCGCTGGGGGCTCTGCAATCGGTGCAGCCGAGTGCGCTGATCGGCCAGCTGGAATCCCATCTCGCGGTAGAGAAGGTGCGACTGAAGGCGATCGCTTCGCCCTCGAAGGCGCTGAAGCAGGTCAGCGACGCCTTCGACAGTCTTCTGGACGAGTTCGACAAGCTCTCCCCCGACGCCCTGCTGCACCCCATCGAGGCTGCGGTGGAACAGGCGATTCAGGATGTGGTGGATGCCTCGCCTGTGGACGAGATCTTCGCCGAGATCGACGCAGTCTTCGACACGATCCAGGCGGTGCTCGACACGCTGAATTCCATCGCTACGACGATGGACCGGGTGGCCGATGCCTTGCAGGCGCTCCGCGATCCCGACTCCGCCATCGACGCATGGCGCGACGCGGCGCTGGACAAGATCGCGGCGGCGCCGAACGGAGCGGCGCTGGAGACGCTGCTCGCAGAGATCTCTGCGGCGGTGGACAGCGCGACGCGGCAGGCGCTGTTCGACCGGCTGGATGCGGGGACCGCAGCCCTGACCGCGGCATTGTCGGGCATCGACGCCGAGTCCGCGCTGGCCCGCATGGTGGCGCTGCACCAGCGCCTGCGCCCGCTGGTCCGCGCGCTGCCGGCCGGGGCTGATCGCACCGCCATCGAGGCGGCGCTGGCCCGCTTCGACCCGCTCGATCCCGCCCAGGCTGGGGGGCTGCGCGCCGCCTCGGTCCTGCAAGAGGCCCTGCGCGATGCCCGCGCCGGCATCGACACGCAGGCCTCCGAATTCGCCGACCTCCTGCACGGACCGGATGGCGCGTTGACGCAGATCCGCGACGCCGCCACGGACACTACTCTGCTCCGCGCAGCAGTCGACGCCGAGGTGGAGAAGGCACTGCCCCCCGTCCGCTTCCTGATCGCCAGGCTGGGCGGCGCAGCGGTTCCGATCGGCGTCATCGCCGCCGGCGTAGCTGAGATGCAGACCCGCCTCACCGGCTCTCTCGGCGACATCCTCACCGGCCCGACCTCCTTGCAATCGGTGTCGGACGCGATGCAGCAGGTGGTGGATGCAATCCGCAACATCGACCTCGGCTTCCTGCGCGAGGCGCTGGAAGGCGTGTTCCAGTCTGTCCGGGCGGAGATCGAGGCGGCGGGGCCGAAGCCGGTCATCATCGCGCTGGAACAGGAATTCGGCGCCGTGATCGACGCGCTGAGCCTGTCGGCAATCCTTCCGGCCTCCGAGATTGCCGCGCTGGATCAGGCGATAACCGATGTGGTGGCGAAGCTGCGCGGCTTCGACCCCGAGATCCTCGTCGGCAACGCCGTTGGCCCGGCCTTCGAGGCGGACGTGCTGCCCTTGGTCGAGGCGCTGGACATCACGCCGGTCTTCGACAAGCTGATCGAGGCGCTGCGCGGGCTGGAAGAACAGCTGAACGGCGAAATGGGGCGGATCAATACTTCCTACGGCGCGCTGCTGGCGGCCCGCCCCGCCGGCGGCGGGTCCGCCGTGAGCTTCGGGACATAGGAGGGGGCATGTCCATCGGCACAGCGGTTCTGCAACCTCATTCCCTCGGGCGCGCCGCTGACGATTCCGTGCAGGGACTTATGGAAGACATCCTGCGGCTTGTGACGCTCTTCGCCGAGGATGCGATGGCCGGCGGTACAATGTCGGCCGAAACCGAGCCCGCGCTGCAGGAAGCCGGGCAAGTGCTTCTGCAATGGATGGAGGCGCCCGGGCCAGACGGCACGAAGCGGCTCGACGGGGTGGTGGCGAAGCTGCAGGGGCGGCTGGCGCCGGTGCGCGGCCTGATCGAGAGCCTCTCGGGTGGAGTCGATGCCATCGGCGACGACCCGGCGCTGGTCATCGGCATGATCCGTCAGATCCTCACATTGGCGCAAGGCGCGGCAGGAGCACTGACGCTGCCGGCGATCCGCAGCGAGCTTACCTTCGTCAAGACGCTGATCGAGGAGGATCTGGGCTTCGGCCCCGCCTTCATCGGCGACCGCATGGCAGATTTCCTGACCATCCTGCGCCGCCGCCTTGCCGCATTACCCGACCCAGGCACCGTGGTCGCGCGCCGCCGCCTGCGGCTGGCGCGGGCCATCCTGGGGCGGCTGGCGCTCCAGACCCGCTTCCTGCGCCCCCCGGCATTCGACATCGAGCCGCTGGCCCGCGCCCTGTTCGAATTGCTTGAATCGTCCGGCCTGACGAAAGCACTGGGCGAGGTCTCCTGCGCGCTCGACGGGATCGAGGCAACGTTCAACGCCGCCGTCGCGGCGGGCGAGGCGGTGCGCGTCGTCACCCAGCCGGTGAACGCGGGCGTGGTGCCGATGCCGAATGCCGCGGAATATGCCCATTACGCCAGCTGGCTGCTGAATGACGAGGACATGCCGCTGATCGGCCTTTCCGACATGAAGAACCCGGCGACCTTCATCAACCACGTGAAATCCGCGTCGCATCCGGTGATCGCCACGCTGCGCGGGCGCATGCCGATCGAGACTGCAGGGGCGCTCAGCCGATACAACACCGCGGACGGCGCGCCGGACGAGGATCTGCAACTCAGCGTCCTTGCCGCGCTGAACATGGAGATCCAGAAGGGCCCGATCCTCGACATCGGCGGATCGCCCCTGATGCCGGTCGATGGCCTGCCCGAGAAGGTCCGCGACCTCCGTCGCGACTATCGCAAGGATCAGTCGCTCTACCGCTACAACCGCCGCCTGCTGGATCATGTTTTCGGAGACGACCTGATCAGCACGCTCGATGGCTGGGACAGCAACCGCGCCTTCGGGCGCATCGTGCTGAACCTCATCGCCTGGCCGCGGAACCAGGTCTATGTGACCGGCGACCGGCGCTACGTGATGTGCGACGACATGCCGATGCTCGCGGGCGAGAACGTCAAGTGGAACGACGCGCCGGTGCTGAAGGGAGAGCCGATCGACGGCGGCATGTGGTTTCGCTTCGCCCATCGCACGCCCCGGTTCTGCGAACTCTGGGCGCAGGTCTGGACCAATCTCCTTGAGACCGGCAAGGCGATCTGGCATCTGGTCGAGGTGCAGCCGGGGCACGAGGCGCAGGCGGCGCTGGTCGGGTCCATCGAACTGGCCGACAGCCTGCAGATGTTCCTTTTCGGAAAGCCCCTCAGCGGCCACATGCTGCAGGGCAATCCGCATCTGCGGCGCTGGGGCAAGTCGCTCGACAGCCTGCTGGGCCTGAAGGGCATCGCGGTGGTCCTCTGCTCTCTGCAGAGCATGCAGACCGAAGCGCCGACCGAGAAGGGCCGTTTCTGGCTTACGGTTTTCCTTGGCGATTTCTTCCGCACGCTGGGACCGATCTCGACCCTGAACACCGCGCGCGACATCCTGATCGGCTCGGTGGCGTTGGTCGATCATGGCGGCCCGGACGGCGGGCCGGTGATCCCGCCGCAGAACGCGCCGCGCAACCACAAGAAGCAGCAGGGTTGGGTCGGAGCGGCGGATGCCGGCATGACCATCGCGCTGATGTCGCTCTATCCGCGCGACGCCTATGGCGTCGGCATCTGGAGCGAGGACGGGATCGCCGACATCCGGGCCGAGGCGATGGCGGGCCACTGGCTGGGCGGCAGCCTGGGCTTCGGCTTTCTGGCCGGCATCGGCGGGTCGCTGATCTCGATGGCCTTCGCCCGGGTGTTCGACTGGAAGCGGATGCTGGAAACCGTGGGAATTTCGACCGGCAAGCTGTTCGGACTCTACTGGATCTTCAACTACACCTTCCGCGAGAACAGCACCGACGGTGGCCGCTACATGGCCGGCGCAGCGACTCAGTTCCGCAGCTATCCCGACAAGAGCCGCGCGCCGTCCCCTTATCTGCTGCCCTTTCCGGGCGGGCGGGCACATTTCACGGGGCAGGCCAATCTCGGCCTGTTCAGCCACAACTACCTGGCAAACATGGATTTCGCGACGCCCGAGGACAGTTCGACGCAACAGGTCTATGCCTATGATTTCGGACACGACTTCCGCGAGCCAATCGCCTGCTGCCGCGACGGCTTCGTCTGGTCTGTGACCGAGGACAAGGCAGACGGCAACACCACAGACCGAAACGCCATCATCATCCGTCATGCCACGATCGACAACGAGCATGACGACTTCGGCAACGGGCCCGTGCAGACCTTCTCGGTCTATATCCATCTGGCGCAGAACGGCGTGACCCAGGCGCCGTTCTGGGGCGGCGTCACGCCGGCGCAGGAGCTGACCGCCGGCATCGGCGCCGGCGCCGCGGTGACGCAAGGCGATCTGATCGCCCTGGCCGGCGATACCGGCAAGAGCTTCCACAATCACCTGCACATGCATGTCGTACGGCAGATGCCGGGCGGCACAGGGCCGGACATCAACCCGACGCTGGCAGTGCCGCTGGTCTACACCGTGCCCTTCGTGTTCCAGGACGCGCCCGGCAACGGCGTGCTCAAGAGCACCACCTGGTATCGCTCGGGGAACCGGCCATGACCTTCGGGCTTCTCGATCGCGGTGGCGAAGGGACGGCGGGGCTGACCGCGCCCCGCGTGACCATCGCTTTCGGCGCTGGCGGAAGCGGCGGCCTCGGCGGACTGGCCGGCGACATCGGCGGGGCCCTGGGGATTGGAGGGGTCGAAGCACCGGCGCTCGAGGCCGGGCTTGTCTCACTGCACCTCTCCCGCGCCTTCGCGCCAGGGGTGGACTGGGCCGATCTCGTCCTCTTCCCTGTTCCGGGCGGCGCGTCGCTGCCAGCGCTGGGCGATGCGGGCAGCATCACGATCAGCAGCGACACGAACAGTTCGACCTTCACCGCGACGCTCGATTCTGTCGAACACCGCGCCGACGGGTCGGTGCGGCTTGGCCTTGGCAACGGCGGGCGGGTGCTGGCTCAGGCCCGGGCCGAGACCTCGTTCGCCGAACAGACTCCGGGTGCGATCATCGACGCGCTCTGCGCCGAGGCCGGGGTTCAGAGTGCCGCCGGCGGCGCGGGCGAAAGCCTTCCGCGCTATGTGGTGGATGCGGGAACACCGGTTCTGGCCCATGTTGCCCGCCTTGCCGAAGCATCGGGACGGCTGGCACATTTCGACGACAGCGGCACGCTGCAACTCCACGACGACGCGGCCTCGGGCGAAGAGATCGCGCTGACCGCCGGGGGTGACATCCTCGACTTCCGCCTGACCGGGCGGGCCGGGCCGGGGGCGGTGCGGGTCGATGGTGCCGGGGCGGCGGACCAGGGCAGCAACGCCTGGGCCTGGCTGCGCAAGACACCCGGCCCGACCCAAGCCACCGCCGGAACGGCCCCGCCGCAGCGCATGCGATCCGCCCCGCATGCCCTGTCGCAGTCGGGGGCCAAGACGCTGGCCGCCGCCCGCGCCCGGTCGATGGCCCGCCATGCCGCGCCCGGGCAGCTGCTGCTGGCCAGCCACCCCGAGGCGCTGCCGGGCAGCATCCTCGCCCTGGCCGGCACCCCTGCGGACGGAAGCTGGTTCGTCCTTGCCGCCGATCTGCGTTTCGACTGCGCGCAGGGTTTCACCAACACATTACGCATTGCCCGCCTAGCTGCGGGCGGTGGCGGCGGCCTTCCGGGGGGCTTCTTGTGAACGCTGACGCCCATACCGACCTGCGGCGGATCATCCGCGAGGAACTCCGCCGCCTGCGGATGGCGGAACTCGCCGTGGTGCAGGAAATCCATCCGCATGCCGATGTCGGCGACGACGACAACTACGCCTGCACCGTGCGGCTGCGCGACGGCGACACGGTTCTTACCCGCGTGCCTGTGATGACTCATCGCAAGGGCTTCGCCTCGATCCCGGACGTGGGCGATCTGGTGATCGTCCAGTATCTGGGAGGCGATGCGAACGCACCCGTGATCCTGGGCAGCTTCTACAACGACGAAGATCGCCCGCCCGAGAATGCCGAAGGGGCGGCGCGGCTGCGCCTGCCGGTGGATGCGGGCGACGGCGAGGGCGTGAACCTGCATATCGAAAGCGCGGAGACGCCGGCGGCGACACTGGTGCTGGGAACGTCGCTGAAGATCGAGCTGAAGGACGACGATCCGGTGGTAAAGATCGACGTCGGCGACGGCTCGGCCACACTGACCATCGCCTCGGACGGTACGGTGACGCTGAAATCCGGCAAGGCGCTGGTGCTGGAAGGCGGCGAAGTGACGATCAAGGGCACGAAGATCACGGCCGAGGCGCAGGGCGAGATGACGCTGAAGGGCGCCGTCATCAACCTGAACTGAAAGGGAACGCGATGGGACAGCCAGGGGCGAAGCAGGGCGACATGGTGGTGGCGACCGACATCCATATCGTGATGATCCCCAGCCCCGGCGGGCCTATCCCGACTCCGCTGCCGCATCCTTTCACCGGCCAGCTCGACGGCCAGCTTTCCAGCGACGTGAACTTCGACGGCAAGCCCGCGGCGGTGCAGGGATCGACCGCCACGGCGTCCCCGTCCCATGTTCCGCAGGGCGGGCCGTTCCAGAGCCCGCCCAAGAACCGGGCCGAGATCATGCTGGGCTCGGCGACCGTCAAGGTGAACGGCAAGCCGGTTGCCCGGAACGGCGACATGGCGATGACCTGCAACGACCCCTCCGACCTGCCCGCCGGAACGGTCGTGGCGGTCGGCACAGTCATGGTGGCGGGCTAGGCGATGGCTGCCGCGCAACCGCAGACCAATCTGGGCCGCGATCTGGGGGTGGAGCTTCTGGATGCCCGGCTGCTGCCAGTCTACCGCGTGGGCGAGACGGTACGGCGATCCGTGCAGGGCGGACGCGGCCTGTCCACCCATGACTTCAAGGTGACCGAGGGACGCGACAACCTGGGCCAGGCGCTAATCCTGCGTCTCTTGACGCCGCAGGGCGAACTCGCCCCGCTGGGCCACCCGACTTACGGCGCGCGGCTTTACGAGGTGATCGGCCAGCCCAACAGCGACACGACGCGCAACCTGGCCAAGCTGCACGTGCTGGCGGCGCTGAAGGCCGAGCGGCGGGTGCAGAAGGTGCTTTCGGTCGATGTAACCCGCCATCCGGTGCTGCGCGACCTGATCGAAATCGCAGTGGTGGTGCTGCCGGTCGGATCCGAAGTGGAATACGCGTTGTCCTTTGCGCTGGAACTGGGGGGAGGCACGCCATGAGCTTTCGCCGACGCGACTATCCGGAGGTGCTGGAGACGATGTTGACCGGCCTTGCCGGTGGCAAGGCGGCCGAGGCGCATCCCTATCCGCCCCCGGACGGCAGCCGCACCGAACTCGACGCGCCACCGGCGCGGCAGCTGGTGTCGGTGCATGGCGCAAGGAACGGCCTGTCGTTCCGCTTCAAGGCCGGCTCGGACGTCGCGCTTTCGGCGGACGGCGCGGCGCTGGTCTGGACCGAGGCGGGCGCAAAGCCCGACGAGGGCACGCTTTTCGAGGTGAACTACCTCCGCCGCGACGATCCCTTGAACCTGACCGATTTCGAGGTCGGCTCCGTCGCGCGCACACTGGTCGAGGCGATGGCGCGCGAGGCGGCACGCGTCCATGCCGAGATGGAGGGCGTCTACAAGTCCGGCTTCGTCGATACCGCCACGGGCCGGGCGCTCGACAACGTGGTGGACCTTGTCGGGGTCGAGCGGGTGCCGGCCGGCCGGGCGCAGGTCGATCTGCGCTTCACCCGCGATGCCGGTGCCGCCGGGGTGATCACCATTCCGCAAGGCACCCGCGTGATCGACGCCGATGTGACCGTGGAGTACGAGACGGTCGAGCCGGTGACGATGGCCGCGGCGCAGACCCGCGTGAGCGTCGCGGCGCGCGATGTGGAGCCGGGGAATGCTCCGGTTCCGGCCGAGGTGCTGGTGGTGCTGCCGGTGCCCATCGCCGGCATCTCGGGCGTGACCAACCCGGCGCCCGCCGCGAAGGGCGGGACTGCCGAGACGGACGAGGAGCTTCGCAACCGCGCACGTGCCTTCCTGCAGGGGTCCGAACGCGGCACGCTCGGCGCTCTCCACGCCGCGCTGGCCCGGCAGGGCCTGTCGGGCGAGATCGCCGAGCCGGCGGACCGGCCGGGCGTGGTGGTGGTGACGCCGGTCAGCGAGGCGTTGTCCCCCGAACGCTACGCCCAACTTCTGCGGGCCCTGGAAGACGCCCGCCCTGCCGGAGTCCGCCTGGAACTCGCCGCCGCCGAAGTGCCTGCCGGGGTGGATCTCGCCCTGTCGCTCGTCACCCGCGCCAGCCTAGCAGATCCGGACCGCCGCGCGGCGCATGAGGCCGTGCGCGAGGCCGTCACCGCCTATTTCGCCGCGCTGCCGGTGAAGGAGGATGCCCGGATCAACCGCATCGTCGGCGACGTGCTGGCGGTGCCGGGGGTCGAGGACGTGACGATCCTGTCGGCGCAACTGCTGCTGTCCGGCGGCGCCGAGGATCGGCTGGACCCGGCGGCAGGGGTCATCGAACTTGCCGGGACGGCCACGGTGCTGGCGGATCTCTCCATCGCCGATCCCGGCCTGCCGACCCGCGCCGATCTTGCGGTCAGCTTCCCCGCCGGTCAGGCCGTGCCCGATTCAAATGCGGTCAAGGCGGCGCTGGAGACGGCTTTTGCCTGGCTCTCGGCGGCAACCACGGACGCGACGCGCACGCTGAGCTACGGCAAGCTGCTGCACATCCTGCCCGCGCCGCTCGGGAACGGCGCCACATTGGCAGCCTATGACGTCGCCTCGCCCCAGCCGCCGCTGCCGGTGAATTCCGGCGCCTATGCCGTGACGCTGTTCATCGCGCAGGCGAACGGGCTGACGCGGCTGCTGGCGGCGTCCGCCGACAGCTACCCGCTCGACCCGGGCGAGCGGCTGGCGCTTGGCACCGTGTCGATCGAGGCGGAGGGCTGACGCGATGCCATCGGCGCAGGCGATCCGCGATCTTCTCCCCTCGGTCTGGCGCCCCGACGCCGGCGAGACGGGCCTGCTCTCGGGCCTAATTGGCGTGTCCGGGCTGGAGCTGGACCTTGCCCATGCCGATGGCGGCAATGTAATGCAGGCGCATTGGCTCCCTTTCTCGGACTATGCCCCCATTTCCCCCTTCGTCGCCGCCTTCCGCCGCGAGGCTCGTTTGCCAGTGCTGCTGCCTGTGGACCCGGCGGTGAAAGAGCACCCGCATCTCGTCGATCTCGCCCGGCTTGGCGGCCTTCTGGGCCTTGCGCCCTATACCGAGCCGGGGTCCGCCCGTGAGCGTACGGAAGACTTCCGGGACCGCATCCGCGGCACGGTGGCACTCTGGAGCAACGGCGTCGCCACGCGTGAGGCGATTCTGCAGTCTGCCGTCCTGGCCCTGTCCGGTACGCCCGAGCGGGCGGTGGGGATCGAGGAATTCGCACCGGGCAGCCTCTCGCTGGCCGTTGCGCCCACCGCCGGCCCGCCCGGGGGCATAGTCGGGCCCCTGATGCGCTGGCGCGTCGAAAGCCTCAGCCTGATGCCTGTCGCGCCCGAGGTTCTGGTGGAGGGCGTGGCGCCCGTGCCGGGCGAGATTGACGCCACCGACCGGCCGCTGATCGAACTCTTCGACCCGGCGACCGGCACTGGCCGCGGCGTGCTCTATGACGGAACAGTGGGGCCGGGGCAGGTGCTGGCGCTGTCGCCGGGCTTCGACTCCTGGCTCGGAACCGAGACCGGACCTATTCAGGCCACCTCGCTGCCCGGTGCCTTCCCGGCCGATCCCACCGCCGCCGGCCCCTGGACCGCAGCCGCCGGTGCACCTGCCGATCCGGTGCGCGCGATGGCGACCGGGGCGGACGGGCGGCTCTGGCTGGCCACCAACGCTGCCGGCGTCGGGGCGCTGTGGCAGTTCGACGGCAGCGCCTGGACCGAGGCAGCCTCGGGCCTGCCGCGGGTGAACTGCCTTCTGGCGGATGGCGTCGGCCTTCTGGTCGGCCATGCGAGCGGGCTGGCCCGGCTGGACCTTTTCGCAGCGGGCGCGGTATTGACCCCCGATCCTGCCGCCAATGCCGCTCCTGCGGTGCACGCGCTGGCGCGGATGCCGGGCGGCGCGATCTGGGCTGCGACCGATGCGGGTGCCGCGCGACTGGATGCCGGGGACGTACTGGTGCGCATCGGCCCCGGTACCCGCCCCGAGACCGAGACGCCACTGGTCGCTGTCCTGGCCGAGGCGGACGGGATCCTCCATTTCGGCGGCGCTGCGGGCCTTTTCCGGCACGAGCTGAAATCTGGTGCCTGGCATGTCTTCTCGGGCGAGAGTCTGGACGAGGGTGTGACGGACTGGCTGCTATGGGATCCGGCGGCAGACGATCTTCCCGCGGACGGTGCGGTGCGCCTGCCGGCGGTTCTCGCGCTGGCGCGGGCACAGGACACGACGCTCTGGATCGGCACCGCCGAAGGGCTGGCGCAATGGGGTGCCTTCCGCATCCGCGGTACCTATGCCACGCGCTTGCGGGCTTTCCCGGCGCTCGGCACCGGCCCGGCGGCCGCGCTGGCGGTGGACGAGCGGCAGCGGCTCTGGGCTGCGACGTCTCGCGGCCTCCTCGTCCACGATGGCCGCGACTGGTTTGAGGAGGGGCCGGACGGGCTTCTCCGGCTTGCCCGCCTGCCGGCCGAGGATGTTGCCTCGGGTTGGCGCTACGACCGCACCGGCAGCGGCTGGCAGTTCGCCCGGGCCGGCACCGCCGCAGGCTTCGTTGCGCAGAGCCCGGCCGTGGTGACGGCCGACAACGGCATGCGCTCGGCGCTCCACTGGACCGACCGCACGGTGGCCCGGCTGGGAAGTGTGGCGGATGGAGTGTTCACCTCGGACGGGGAGGCCGCGCCCGCGCCGCTCCTGCTGCGGATCAAGCCCGACCCGCTGACCATCGTTACCGGCGGCATCCCCGCCTTGCCTCGGCTGACTCCGGGTGCCAGCGACTGGCGCTATCTTTCGCGTGAGGAACTGGTGCCGCCAACCCCCCGCGCCAATCCCGCCTGGACGCGGGAAGGCCGGCTGATACCGCCTCCGAACGCCCAAGCCGCACCCGAGGAAGGCCGTTACCTCGCCGCGTCGGCGCTGGCCGAGCTGGAGCGAGTCTTCGCCTTCAACCCGGCCGCGCGGGTCAGCTTCCGCTGGTCGCCGCGGGCCGCGCTGTCGGTGACGGTGCGGCTGGCGCGGCCCGACCCGGCGGACGTGCTTCCGGCGGCGGTGCTCGACCGCATTTTCGCGGCGATGGACCGGGTGCGCCCGGCCGGCGCCCGCATCCGACTCGCCTACGGCGAGGAACTGGTCAGAGGGGTCGCAAATGGCTGAGATCGCGGACGAATTCGGCGGGAAGGTGAACGGAGAGCTGATCCGGGCCGCCGACTGGAACGGATTGATCGACGCGATCGAGGCGCGCTTCGCGGCGATGGAGACGGCGCTGGGCGCCCGGATCGACGCCAATACCACCCGCATCGCCGCGCTGGAGGCGCTGGTGCCGCGCGTCACCTCGCTCGAGACGCTGGCGAACACGATCCGCGACCGGTTCCGCCAGATGGACCTGTCGACGGCCCGCGCCAGTTTCGCGGTGGGCGAGCGGGCCGAGATCGTGGCGCGGATCACCAGCTTCGAGGGCGCGGCACTGAACCTCGCCAATGCAGCCACGCGTCCCTGGGTCGATTTCGTCACCGTCTGGGGCAGCCTCAAGGCCGCTCCCGGCTTCGTATCGCGCGCCGGGACCGGCGACAAGACCGTCAGCGTGCAGGTGAACGCCGACGGCGAGGCGCGGGCGCTGCTGCGCGAGGCGACAGCGGAAGCGCTGGGCGAGGAGCAGGAATTGGAGGTGTCATCGGTGCTGGACACGATGGTCGGCACCACCAGCATCGCCCAGCAGTTCCTGGCGGCGTCGAACCCGCAGGCCACCAACTTGACCGACGCCTGGCAGGTGGTGTCGAACGCCTATCAGCGCAACGACACCTTCGTGATGCGCAACTATCTGGACGGGATTTACTTGCGTAACCCGTCGCTGTCGCGCAAGGACATCGCCCCGGTCTTCACCCTGAACTGGCGCGACACCTACGCGACCGTCCTGGCTTTCGCCAAGCTGGACGACAATTCCAGCACGGCAGACGGGTCGGTCGCCGTCGGCTCGATCAGGGTAACCTTCCGCGACTGGGTATACCCGTGGCTCTACACCCAGTTCCTGCCGCCCAGCGAGGCGGCGGTGAACGGCTATGTCGGCTTGTTCAACCCGATCATCAATATCGGGCTGGAAAATGCCTACAATGGCATCTTCGACCTGATCGAGGAGCGGACGCTGCCGCTGGGCCTTCTGGGCCAGCAGCGCGAATACATCGCCGCGAAGGAGGCAATGGGCCGTCTGCCCTCCGGCGGTCGCCCGGTCTATTTCGACGGTCTGGTCGAGGCGGTGCAAGGCGGGCTGGGGGTGCAGCAGGCGCTGGGCTATTCCTATGCGGTGACGCCCGGCCTTGCGATTTTCGAGATGCCCGGCAAGGCCGTAGGGCAGGGCGCCGTGAAGGGCGAGGCGGCGGCGGACCGCGTGGTCGAGGTGCTGCGCGAGGAGACCAATCGCAACATCGCCCAGTCCGAGATGCGGGTGATCGACCAGGTCAAGGCCGAGAACACCCAGTTCGAAAACATGCTGATGCGCGACGACGGGCCGGTGATGCGGGCGCAGACCATAGCGTTGGATGCGGCCTCGAAAGCCGATCAGGCCAGTCTGGAGCTGGGCCGCAAGGCCGGGATCGAGCTGGTCAGCCAGCTTCTGGCAGCGCAGGAGCGCGGCTAGGTCATGGCCGGCGGCGTGCTGCGGCCCGAGGATGTCGGCCCCGCCGATGCCGCCCGCGTGCTCGCCTTCCTGAACGGCGTGGACGAGATGGACGCCTTTGCCGAGACGATCGGGCTGGCGGACGGAATCGCAGCGGGGAGGCGGGTGGCGGCGGCGATCCTGGCGGCGCGGGACGCGGGTGGCGCCTTCCGCTCGCTGGGGCAGGTGCTGGCGGTGACGGGGGTGAACCTCGACCGCTTCACCCAGATCGTCATGGCATTGTCTTCGGCCCGCCCGGCGCCAGAGGGGGCGCGCCTGAGGATGCTGCCAACGACTCTGACGCCCTGGCTGGGCCAGCAGGTCGTGGTAGCGGTACAGCTTCTCGACGCCTCGGGCCTCGGCATCCCCGCCGCGCGCATCACCTGCATTGCCAGCGACGGCGTGCTCTCGGCGCGCGAGGGATTGGAAACCCAGACCGGTGCCGCGGTGTCGCTGGGGACAGAGCCCGGGGGCATCGTCCGATTCACTTTTGGCCCCCGGATCGACCCGGCCCTGAGCCTGGCCGAGCAGGCCGCGCTGACCGCCGCGCTACGGCGGGTCGCGCCCGATGCGGCGGCGAAGGGCCTGGCCGAGGTCGCGGCGCTTTATCGCCAGGAGGGCAACGCGGCCCTGCGTTCGGCGGTGGATCGTCTCTTCGACATTTTCCGTGCCGAAGCGCAGCATCCGTTGGCGCCTTGGCCGGTTCGCCCGGTGTCGCTGATCGCGCTGGCGGAAGGCGAAGGCGGCACCACGCAGGTCGTTGCCACGGTGACGCTGCGCCTGCGCAACTGGCTGGGCGCCTTCCACGGCGCGCTGCGCGATGCGGTGGAGGCCGATGGGCGGCTGGGCGCAGCGCTGAAGAACCTCGACCGCGCGGCCGAGGCCGGGGGGGATCTCTCGCGGCAGATCTACCGGGCGACCCAAGGCTTTGCAGGGCTCGAGCGGGGCGTTCTGGGTCAGAAGCTGCGCGACGTTGCGGCGGGCAAAGCGGTGGCGAGCTATCTCGACAGCCATGCCGCAACGCTGAAAGGGGCGGCCGTGGCAAACAGCGTGCGCGCCGCCGGGGCAGCCAGCGCCGCCATCGCTTCGGGCGGATTCGCGGTGTTCGAGGCTATCCGCAGCGTTCAGGACGCGGGCACTTCGGTGACGTCGCCCAAGGGCTCCGACTTAGGCAGCCTGCGAAAGGATCTGCTGACCGACATCGCCAACCGGTTCGAAGGCATCCGCGAGCCCGAAGTCGACCGGGCGGACCTTGATGCGCTAAGGGGGGAACTGACGCGGGAGTTCGACACCCGGTTCTTGCAGATCCCGCAAGGCGTTACCCGCGCCGATCTTGACGGGCTGCGCACCAGCCTGACCCGTGAGCTTGATGCGAAACTGGCCGAGGGAGTGGGCCGTGCCGACCTCGATGCCCTGAAGGGAGAGATCACCCGCGACCTCGACACCCGGTTCTCGCAGCTTCCAGAGGGGTTGACGCGGGCCGACCTGGAAAGCCTGCGCACCAGCGTGACGCGCGAGTTCGATGCGAAGTTGGAGGCGATCCCGCGCAGAACGAGCCAGGCGGACCTCGACGCGCTGCGCGCCGATCTGACGCGGACGATCGACAGCCGGTTTGCCGGCCTTCCGGCGGCGATCACGAAGGACGATATGGAGGCACTGCGCGCCGACCTCGACCGCAGCATCGCGGGCCGGTTTGCCGCGATTCCCGCCGAGGCCACCGCCGCCGACCTTGCCGCGCTGCGCAGCCAGATCGCGAACGTCGAGACCTCGCTGAACGCGAAGATCGATACCAAGGCAGACACGCGCACGGTCGTGGGGCTGCAGACCTCGGTGACCCAGGTCCAGACGGATCGTGACGCGCTGGCGACGCGGGTCAACACGCTGGACCAACGACTGGTCCGCGTCGAGCCGCAAAGGCCAATCCGATGAGCCGCGTCCGCTTGGCCGACATTGGTAGCGGCGCGGCAGCGGCGGGGCTGGACACGGCCCGCGCCGGCAGTTTCCGGCGCGAGGTCCGCCTGTCGATTTTCACCGGAGGCGTGGCACAGGCGGCGCATGTGGCCGCGGGAACGCAGTTGCAGGTGACCTTAATCAGCCGCGATCTGGATGCCCGAGCCGCCGGCGCGCCCGAGGCAGCGTTGCTCGCCATGCAGTCAGGTAGCCTTGCCCTGACCTTGCCCGTCGCCCGCCAGATTCGCAGCGTGCGGCTTGCGTCGCCCGCCGCGGGCGATGTCGTGGCCGCCTTCCGCTTCGACGGGTCGTCCGTATCCGAGGATCCGGTGGCGGTGGGGACGCATGGCGCCTCGGGCGCCGTGCTCGACGTGACCGACCGCGCGCTGATCCTGAAACGGCGGAATGGCGGCAGCGACTTTGCCCTCACCCCGTCTGCCGTCTCGCAGGTGGTGCTGCGCTATCCGCCGGCGAACCCGCGCCTCGCTCTCCGCCGCGTCGGAGATCCGGCCGAATTTCCATTCCCCGCCCGGATCGACAGCTACGGACTGCCGAGCTTTCCCGCATCGACCCCGCGCGGCGCGGATTTCGCCAAGATTATCCAGAGCGTTCTGGACCGCCTGCCAGTGCCGCTGCCCGATTCGCTGGAATTCGACCTGATCCTGATTGCCGACCAGCCCTGCTCGGCAAGGATCGACGCGTTGGACCTGTCGCTTCTGCTGGAAACTCCGGGTCTGGCGGACAAGACCGTGCTGCGCTTTCCTGGTGGGCGGCGGGTGGTGGAGCGCCTGACTCTTGCCCTGCCCGCCGGGGCGCAGATTCACGCGGGGCGGGTGAACGTCTCCGTGTCCGGGACTCCACCCTCCGTTGTCCCTGCCGAAACCGCGGCACCGGTGCCGCCGGCAGGGGGCGAGGCGCTGGCGCTGGGTCCCGGCATGCTGGCGGCGACGCGGCTGGACTTGCCCGTAGCGGAACTCGTGACCGGTGCCGATGTGGTGCTTGCCGCGCCCGCCGGACCAGTGCGGGTGCGGGCCAACCTGCGTGCCGATACCGCCGGCTTGCCCGGCGCGATCCTTGCCGAAGGCGGCCAGGTGACCTTCCCCTCGGCTCGGCCGGCGTCCGTGGCATTCGACATGCCGCCCACGGCAATTCCGGCCGGTCCGGTCTGGCTGGTGGTCGAGGCGCTGGGGGGGCCGGCGCAGGCGTTGCTGGGTGGCCCGGGTGCCAGTGCCACCGGCGACGGGCGCAATTTTGCGTTACATCCCGCGGCGCGGGAACGCGGCCTTGCTGCTGCGCTGCGCTTTGCCCACACCAGCGCCTCGGCACCGGATGGAGGCCGGTTCGAACTGCGCCTTGGCGGTGTGTTTTTGCCCGGAATGCCAGACACCGGCGCAGCCGAGATCGACTTTTCGCCGGCCATCGACGCGCTGACCGGTGCCACAGCGGCGCTTGAGGTCTGCGCCCCCCGCCGCGCTATGGTCACGCTGGACACGGCGGTGCTGGTCTACACCCTGCCGGGCTGAGCCCTATCCGGCCCGCGACCGTGCTATCCATGCGCTGGATGTCGCTGGTGCCTTCGTAGATTTGGCAGACCCGCGCGTCCCGCCAGATCCGGGCGACCGGGTAATCCTCGGGATAGCCATAGCCGCCGAAGCACTGGATCGCCGCCGAGCAGACCGGCTCGGCCATTTCCGAGGCAGAGAACTTGGCCATCGACGCCGCTTGGAGTGCCGGCTGTCAGGCATCGCGCAAGCTGGCCGCTTGGAGGGTAATCCCCCCATTTTTGACGGGGTGCGTTGGTGGAACTCATGCGGCCATTTTCAGTTTCTGTGCGGGTGTGATGCCGCCGATGCCCATGTTCGGGCGGTCGTTGTTGTAAGTCCAGAGCCATTGCGTGGCGTGATCTTGGGCCTCCTCGATGGTTTCGATGATGTATTGGTCGAGCCATTCATGTAACCGTCCGGCCTGACCGCTCTGCCGCGTGATGCTGGTGCCGGATAGTGTCCACCAAGGATAGTGGACACTAAGGTGCGGGCGTGGCGCGGCGGACGAGGCGGCTTTGGACGGATGAGGAGAAGCGGTCGATCTGTTTGCAGACGACGGCGCCTGGCGTTTCTGTGGCTCAGGTGGCGCTTCGCTACACGGTGAACGCGAACCTGATCTTCAAATGGCTGCGCGACCCCAAGTATCGACCTGGGGCTGGATCTGAGGAATCGGGTTTGCGCTTTCTGCCGGTGGAGATCGTCGCGGATGCGAAGGCGCCGGTGGCTGTGCCTGCCGTCGCCGAGAACCACATCGAGATCGACCTGGCGGGCGGTCACCGGATGCGGATCAGCGGCGGGTATGATCCCGAGGCTCTGGCGCGGCTGATCCGTGGGTTGTCGATGTGATCCCGGTTCCGGCCAACACGCGGGTCTGGCTGGCGGCCGGGGTCACCGACATGCGAAAGGGGTTCACGGCGCTGGCGGCGCAGGCCGAGGCGGTGCTGAAGCAAGACCCGTTCGGCGGACATCTGTTTGTCTTCCGTGGCCGCCAGGGCGATCTGGTGAAGGTGATCTGGTGGGATGGCCAGGGGGCGTGCATGTTCCTGAAGCGGCTGGAGAAGGGGCGCTTTGTCTGGCCGGCAGTGACCGAAGGCAAGGTGGCTCTGACGCCGGCGCAACTGTCGATGCTGCTGGAGGGGATCGACTGGAGGTCACCGCAGAGGACATGGCAGCCGCTGGCGGCGGGATAATCCGCCTGATCTGCGATCAAGTGATTCCCACAAGGAATACAGTGGGATAAACTGGTCGCATGCTCGATCGGACCCTGACCCTGCCGGAAGACCCAGAGGAGCTGCGCAGCTTCACCGCGCGGCTTCTGGAAGAGGTCAAGGCGCAGGCGATCCTGATCGAGAAGCTCCGGCAACAGTTGGCCGGGCACCGGGCGCACCGGTTTGGCGCGTCGTCCGAGACGTCCGAGCAACTGCAACTGGCCTTGGAGACCAGCGAGATTGCCGCCGCGGCGATGACGGCGCGGCTGAAGCTGCCGGACGTCGAAGATAAGGATAAACCCAAGCGCGGTCCGGTCCCGGACCACATCCCCCGGATGGAAGTGGAACTCAGCCCCGGCACCGATGCCTGTGCCGATTGCGGCGGGCGCCTGCGCCGCATCGGGGAAGATGTGACCGACGAACTGGAGTATGTCCCAGGACGCTTCATCGTGAACCGCATCGTGCGGCCACGTCTGACCTGTTCGTGCTGCGAACGCTTCGTTCAGGCCCCGCTGCCATCGCGCCCCATCGAGCGGGGCCGCCCCGGCCCGGGTCTGCTGGCCCATGTGCTGGTCAGCAAGTATGCCGACCATCTCCCCCTTTATCGGCAAAGCCAGATCTTCGGCCGCGAAGGCCTCGACCTTGACCGATCAACGCTGGCCGACTGGGTCGGTAAGACCACCGCCCTGCTGGAACCCCTGGCCGACGCCATCGGTCGCCATGTCCTGGCGGCCGAGGCGATCTTTGCCGACGATACGCCCATCAGCATGCTGGCGCCCGGCAGCGGCAAGACCCAGACCGCCCGGCTCTGGACCTATGCACGCGACGAACGGCCTTGGGGCGGCGGGGCGCCTCCGGCAGCCTGGTATCGGTTCTCCGGTGACCGCAAGGGCCAGCATCCCAAGGACCACCTCGCCCGCTTCCGAGGCTGGATGCACGCCGACGGCTATGCTGGGTTCGAAGACCTTTATCGCTCCGGTGCCATCCGCGAGGTCGCCTGCATGGCCCATGTGCGGCGCAAGTTCGTCGATATCCACCGATCGCAAGGTTCCCCCATCGCCGAGGAAGCCATCGGCCGGTTCGCGCAACTTTACGCCGTCGAGAAGGAGGCCCGAGGTTCACCTCCGGACGTCCGCCTCGCGCTTCGCAAGGCGCATGCCGCCCCGGTCTTTGACGATCTCGAGGCGTGGCTGGCCATGCAACTCACCACGATCTCGGGCAAATCCCCGCTGGCCGGAGCGATCCGATACGCCCTCACCCGGATGGAACGCCTGCGCCCCTACCTCGACAACGGCATCCTGGAACTGGACAACAACACCGCCGAACGCAGAATGCGCGCCGTCGCCTTGGGAAGGAAGAACTATCTCTTCGTCGGGTCCGAGGCAGGCGGTAAAGCCGCCGCCATCGCCTACACCCTGATCGAGACAGCCAAGCTCAACGCCGTCGATCCAAACGCCTGGCTCGCAGACACCCTCGCGCGTATCCCGGACTACAAGATCACCAAAGTCGAAGATCTGCTGCCCTGGCGCTGGAACGGATAGCGGTCAGACCGGACGCTTACGTTTGATGTGGATGCACCGGATCAGTTCCGGGTCACCGGCATCACCTACATTCGCACCCATGAGGGTTTCCTGTATCTGGCTGTCGTGATCGACCTGTTTTCACGGCGCGTGATCGGTTGGTCAATGCAGGGGCGCACCTACACCGATCTGCCGCTTCAGGCCGTGCTGATGGCCGTCTGGAGGCGCAAGCCCAGGAACAAGGTCCATGTGCAGTCTGATCAAGGCTCCCGGTTCACCAGCTACGAGTGGCAGGAGTT
>JANOEW010000389.1:0-4615 GCA_031413475.1 Amaricoccus sp. | reverse complement strand
TGGTGCGCCGGATTGCGGTGAGCAAGGGGCTTATCCGGGCGGCGGTGCTGTTGGCCCGGATGACCAGGCCGGGCGATGCCGACGCGCCGGCGCTGGTGCGGGAGTATGTCGAGTGGGGGGCCGGTCCGCGGGCCAGCCAGTACCTGGTGCTGGGGGCCAAGGCACGGGCGGCGATGGATGGCCGGCCGATGGCCGACCTGGACGACATCAAGGCGGTGGCGCTGGGGGTGCTGCGGCACCGGGTGATGACGAATTTTGCGCGCAGCGCGTTGATCGCGGCGGCGCCGACCACGATCGCGGTGCCGTGCTGGTCGTCGTGGAAGACCGGGATGTTCATCTTCTCGCGGCACAGGCGCTCGACGATGAAGCAGTCGGGGGCCTTGATGTCCTCGAGGTTGATCGCGCCGAAGGTGGGCTCGAGGCTCGCGACGATGTCGGCGAGGCGAACCGGGTCGGCCTCGTTAACCTCGATGTCGAAGCAGTCGATGTTGGCGAACTTCTTGAAGAGGACGGCCTTGCCCTCCATCACCGGCTTGGACGCGAGCGCGCCGATGTTGCCCAAGCCCAGCACCGCGGTTCCGTTCGACACCACCGCCACCAGGTTGCCGCGCGCGGTGTAGCGCGCCGCCGTGGTGGGGTCGGCCTTGATCTCGAGGCAGGCCTCGGCGACGCCCGGGCTGTAGGCCCGCGATAGGTCACGCTGGTTCGCCATCGGCTTGGTCGCGCGAATCTCGAGTTTTCCGGGCCGCGGAAACTCGTGATAGTCGAGTGCCGCCTGCCGGGCGTTTTCGCTGTTGGCGTCGGTCATCCGCGTCTCCGTCCCATATCCGGCCGAGCACTTCAGGCGGGGCCCGCCTCCGGTAGTCGGCCGCCGTGGCGCAGCCAGTAGTCGCGCACCCAAGCGACCGGCTGGTCCCCGGTACGCCGCTTCGACCCCCAGCGCGCGCCGGGCGGTCCCATCACGTCCATCGGCCGCGGCTTGCCGTGGAAGACGACGATGCGCGCGCCGTCCGGCAGCCGCGCGCCGGGCCGCACCAAGTTGAGCGGCCAGGGCGCGAGGCAATGATTCTTGAAACTCACGCACCAGTCGTAGGGCAAGTAGCGTGCGTTCGTCGCGATTTTCGGGAGGTAGAAGCGGTCCGACCAGTATTTGGCCCGCACCTCCGCGACGCGACCGGTGAAATCCGCGAAGACGTGGCGCTGTTCGCCGGCGCGCCAGACGTAGACCGAGCCCTGGCTGCCGCGATCGGGGCGCCAGGCGACGGGCAGCGCGCGCAACAGCATGGGGTTCCATTCGCGCAGGGTGTAGAATGCGGTCTGGTCGCGCAGCAGCTCGACGAAGGGCGCGAGCGCGCCAACCACCAGCACGTCGAGGTCGAGATAGAGCACGACCTCGTCGTCGGCGAACACGCCCGGTGCAAACAGCGCGACCTTGGGCCAGCAGCCGCGCTTGATCCATTCCGCCTCCGGCACGCCGAACTCGGGTACCGGCAAGACCTCGACGCCGGGATCGATCCCTTCGGGCTGGTTGGTCAGGCAGACGAAGCGGTGCGGTGCGTCGAGATGCTCGCGCACGGCGCGGTGGAGCACGTTCACGTAGTCGGGGCCGAAGCGTGTGCCCCATTTCACGACGCCGACCGCGATCTTCATGTGGCATGCCCCGCGTGCGCAGGCGCCGCGGTGCGCTCCGCGTAGTCGATCCGGCGCGGTCGCGCGCCATGCAGCAGCACGGCGCCGAGCTGCGCGGGCAGCAGGTTCACCTCGTACCACCCTCGCCGGATCTGCGCCGCGAGCGACCGGGGTTCGGCCTTGCGCGAGGCGGAGATATCCGAGGAGAACCGGCCCCAGGCCTGGCGGGCGAGCGCCGGCACGACCATGCCCAGGCCGACCTCACGCGCCAGCGGCGAGAGGTTGAGGTTGAACAGCAGATGGTCGATCGGGTGGCGTAGCACCCCCTTGCCCGCGAGGATGCGCGCGGCAGCGTCGCGGGTCAGGATGTAGGCGCCGGAGCCGCCGATGCGGCTGTAGAGCCGCCGGATCGCCCGCCCCGGCACCGGGCTCGGGCCGAGTTCGGGGCCGAGCAACTTCTTCGTGACCCGCCGCGACCATTTTTCCAGCCGAATGATGCCGACGCCCGGCGGCAGCCAACCGCCGTCGCGCACGAAGCCGGCAAGGTCGGGGCTGAGCTCGATGTCGTCCTCGAGCACCACCGCCGCAGGCGCGGCGCCCGCGACCAGCCGGCGCATGATCTCGAAGTGGTTGAGCGCGTTGCACTGGCTGCCTCGGCCCATGCGGATCAGGTGCCCGCTCAGCGCCACCTCGACCGCGATCTCGGCGTCGGGGACGATCTCGGCATCCTTGGCCGCGATGCGCTCGACCGCGAGCCCCATGGTGGCGAGCTGTGCATCCATGAAGGCCCGGCGGTCCGGGCGGCGATCGAGGTTGATCAGGAACACCGGCAGCGGACCGCCCTCCCCCGCCGCCATCGCGCTACTCCGCCGCCTGCGGGCGCGCAGCCCGGATCAGCCGGAGGATGTCCTTGGCCGCCTCCGGGATGTTGGTGCCGGGTCCGAAGATCGCCTTCACCCCGGCGTCGTGCAGAAACGCATAGTCCTGTCGGGGGATCACCCCGCCGCAGATCACCAGAATCTCGCCCGCGCCCTGCGCCCGCAGCGCCGCGACTAGCTTCGGGGCCAGCGTCTTGTGGCCGGCGGCCTGTGAGGAGATCCCGACGACATGGACGTCGTTGTCGATGGCGTCCTGCGCCGCCTCTTCGGGGGTCTGGAACAGCGGCCCGACGTCGACGTCGAAGCCGATGTCGGCGAAGGCGGTGGCGATCACCTTGGCCCCACGGTCGTGGCCGTCCTGACCCATCTTGACCACCAGCATGCGCGGGCGGCGGCCCTCCTCCGCGGCGAACCTCTCCACGTCCGCCTGGATCGCGGCGAAGCCGGCGTCACCGGCGTAGGCAGCGCCGTAGACGCCGGCGAGCGTCGTCACCTCGGCGCGGTGCCGGCCGAAGACCTTCTCCATCGCGTCTGACATCTCCCCCACGCTGGCGCGCGCCCGCGCCGCCTGGACGGCGGCGGCGAGCAGGTTGCCGCCCTCGCGGGCCGCCGCCTCCAGCGCGGCCAGCGCCGCCGCGCAGGCCGCCGGGTCGCGGCTCGCCCGGATACGGTCCAGCCTGGCGACCTGGGCGTCGCGGACGGCGGCGTTGTCGACGTCGCGGATGTCGACGGGATCCTCGGTCTCCAGGCGATACTTGTTGACCCCGACGATCACCTCGTCCCCGCGGTCGACCGCCGCCTGCCGGCGCGCGGCGCTGTCCTCGATGCGCAGTTTTGGCATCCCGCTCGCGACCGCCTTGGTCATGCCGCCGAGTGCGTCGACCTCACCGATCAACGTCCACGCGGCGGCCGCCAGCTCCGCCGTCAGCGCCTCAACATAGTAGCTGCCGGCCAGCGGGTCGATTACGCGGGTGACCCCGGTCTCGTGCTGCAGGATCAGCTGGGTGTTGCGCGCGATGCGGGCCGAGAACTCGGTCGGCAGCGCCAGCGCCTCGTCGAACGAGTTGGTGTGCAGCGACTGGGTGCCGCCGAGCACCGCCGCCAGCGCCTCGTAGGCGGTGCGGACCACGTTGTTGTAGGGGTCCTGCTCCTGCAGGCTGACGCCGGACGTCTGGCAATGGGTTCGGAGCATCAGGCTCTCGGGCAGCTTCGCGCCGAACTCGGTCATGATCCGATGCCACAGCAGCCGCGCGGCGCGCAGCTTGGCCGCCTCCATGAAGAAGTTCATCCCGATCGCGAAAAAAAAGCTCAGCCGCCCGGCGAACGCGTCCACGTCCATGCCTGCGTCGATCGCCGTCCTCACGTATTCCTTGCCGTCGGCAAGGGTGAAGCCGAGCTCCTGCACCAGGTTCGCGCCCGCCTCCTGCATGTGGTAGCCGGAGATCGAGATCGAGTTGAACTTTGGCATCTCGGCCGCGGTGTAGGCGATGATGTCCGCGACGATCCGCATCGAGGGCTCGGGCGGGTAGATGTAGGTGTTGCGGACCATGAACTCCTTGAGGATATCGTTCTGGATGGTCCCGTCGAGCGCTGCCTGCGGCACGCCCTGCTCCTCGCCCGCGACGATGAAGAAGGCGAGGATCGGGATCACCGCGCCGTTCATCGTCATGCTGACCGACATTTGATCGAGCGGAATGCCGTCGAACAGGATTTTCATATCCTCAACGCTATCAATAGCGACGCCCGCCTTCCCCACATCACCCACGACGCGGGGATGATCACTGTCATATCCCCGGTGCGTAGCGAGATCGAAGGCAACGCTTAAGCCCTTTTGCCCCGCCGCCAAATTGCGGCGATAAAAGGCGTTCGATTCCTCAGCGGTCGAAAAGCCCGCATATTGGCGGATCGTCCATGGCCGCCCCGCATACATCGACGCGCGCACCCCGCGCGTGAAGGGCGCAAAGCCGGGGAGGCCGGGATCCTCCGCATCCTCCGCTGTATAGAGCGGCTTGATGGCAAATCCTTCAGGAGTGTGCCAGGTCAGGTCTTTTCCCTTAACCTCTTTCTCTGCGGCGTTCTGCCAATCGGATATTGTTGTTTTCGTCATT
>JANOEW010000388.1:0-3786 GCA_031413475.1 Amaricoccus sp. | reverse complement strand
GACGAGTCGCTCCTCGTCGAGGCTTTTGATCCCGCGAACGACCTCGTCACGACCGGAAACCTGAGCGCCCGACATAGCCCACTTCGGTGAACTTGGTCGCCTCGACCTTGAGGAACGGCGCCTTGGCAAGCTTCGCCAGCCGCCGGCTGATCTCGGTCTTGCCGACGCCGGTGGGACCGATCATCAGGATATTCTTCGGGAACACCTCTTCGCGCAGACCGGGCTCGAGTTGCTTGCGCCGCCAGCGGTTGCGGAGCGCGACGGCGACGGCGCGCTTGGCCTCGTCCTGGCCGATAATGAAGCGGTCGAGTTCGGAGACGATCTCGCGCGGGGTCAGGTCGGTCACGGGGCTGGGTCCTCTTCTGCGACGGCGCGACAGCGTTCAGGTATGCGCGAACCCGCCCGGCGCAAGCGCCGCCGGTCCCCACCGCTCCCCGGTTAACTTCCCGTGAGCCGGTTTGCAAACCCGCCCGCCCGACGAAACGAACTGGGTCGAACCCAAACGAGGAGCCCGCCGATGCCGACCCGTTCCCTCCGCGCCGTCCTGATCGCTCTCGCGCTTGCCGCGGGCCCATCGACCGTGCGCGCCCAGCAGGCGGACATCGTCAAGCAGGGCGCCTTCGCGGGCGCGAGTGGTCACGTTACCTCCGGTTCCGCTGCGATCGTCCTGCAGGACGGGCGGCACTACGTGAGCCTCGGGCGCGACTTCGCATTCGACGGCGCCCCCGATCCGAAAGTCGCGCTCGGGCGGGACGGCTATCAGGCGGACACGCTGCTCGGCGCGCTCGAGGCGAACGCCGGCGCACAGACCTATCCGCTTCCCGAGGGCCTCGACCCGACCGCGTACACCGAGATCTGGATCTGGTGCGAACAGTTCGACGTTCCGCTCGGGGTGGCGCGCCTTCAGTGAGCGGCGCGCGGCCTGCGGGCCGGACGGCGGAACCAAAGCGCGCCCGCAGCGGTTGAACGCCGTCACGCCAGGGGAGGATGACCATGCCGACACCGGACGCGCTCGAGGGCAAATTCTGGAAGGCCTTGAAATCCGACATGACTATGATGCTCGGGCTTGCTGGCGTGGCGGAGGGTCACACGCGGCCTATGACCGCGCAGCTCGCCGGCGACGCGGATCGCGGTCCGATCTGGTTCTTCACCTCCGCCGACAGCGAACTAGTGACGACCCTCCGGTCGGACGCGGCTCCGGCGGTCGCGACGTTCGTATCGAAGGGTCACGACGTATTCGCGGCGGTGCACGGCGACCTCCGCGTCGAGACCGACCGCGCGATGGTCGAGCGGCTGTGGAACCGCTTCGTCGCCGCCTGGTACCAGGGCGGCAAGGACGACCCCACGCTGCGCCTGCTGCGGCTCGACGCCCGTGAGGCGCAGATCTGGCTCGACGGGTCGAGCCTGCTCGCGGGGGTGAAGATGATGGTGGGGGTCGACCCGCAGCAGGACTACAGGAGCAACGTCGCGAAGGTGGCGCTGGATTGACGCGGCTACCGAGGCGGCGACGCGCGGCGTCGAGACCCTGTCTGCCCCCGCCGAATTCGGGCGCCGGCGCTGGTTGCCAGGGTCGCCCGTAGCCGGCGCTCACACCAGCAACGCCGGGATCGACCCGCGCAGCGAGTTTCCCACCCAGAGCCTTGCGCCGACCAGATCGGCGGGGAACAGCGCGCTTTCGCGCGCGAGGCCGCGCGCCAGCATCTCGGCGCGCAGCACGCCGGGCAGGCAGCCTGCCCCGAGCGGCGGGGTAAGGACGCCCGACCCGAGATCGGCGAACAGCGTCGTGATTGCGCCATCGCAGATCTCGCCGCGCTCGTTGAGCAGGATCGCCTCGTCGACCTCCGGCGGCAACGCGGCGCGGGCGGCGTCGTAGGCGGGGCGGCGGGTGGTCTTGAGCCCCAGCCAGGGGTCGTCCGACCGCAGCCGCGCTTCGGCGATCATAAGCCGCCAGACCACGGCGGGCGCCATGGCCGGCGCGCTCTCCATCGCCGCGGCGCCGTCGAGCCCGACGGTCAGCCGCACCCGCAGCGGTCCGGCCACGTCCGCGCCCACGCCCGCGAGTGCGCGGCCGACGCCCGGCCAGTCCACCGCCACGCCCAGCGCCGCCGCGCCCCGCGCCAACCGCGCCCGATGAGCGGCGAGCCGGCAAAAGCCCGCCTGCGGCGACCAGCCGAACGTCTCGATCAGCCGCAGAACCGGAGGCGCGTCGCGGCGAAGCGGGCTTTCCACAGCGCTTCCTCCCATTCCGCATCGGCGGTGGAATCCGCCACGACGCCGCCGCCAACGTTCAGCCGCGCCTCGCCGCCGTCCAGCAGATTCAGCGTCCGGATCGCCACGTTGAACACCGCGCGCCCGTCCGGCGCCGCCCAGCCCACCGCGCCACAGTAGGCCCCGCGCGGCCAGGGCTCGACCTCGCGGATCACCTCCATCGCGCGGATCTACGGCGCGCCGGTCACCGATCCGCAGGGGAACAGAGCCCGCAGCACGCCCGACAGCGTCACGCCGGGCAGCAACTGCGCCGTCACCCGCGACACCATCTGGTGCACCGTGGCGTAGCTCTCGACCGCGAACAGCTCGGGAACCCGCACCGAGCCCACCTGCGCGATCCGCCCTACGTCGTTGCGCAGCAGATCGACGATCATCAGGTTCTCAGCCCGCGCCTTCGGATCGGCGGCCAGGCCTGCGCGCAGCGCCGCGTCGCGGCCGGGGTCGGGGTCGCGCGGCGCCGTCCCCTTCATCGGCCGCGTCTCGATCCCGCCCGCGCCGTCCAGCGCGAAGAACAGCTCCGGCGAGCGCGACACCAGCGTCGCCCCCGGCAGCCGCACCACCGCCCCGAGCCCCACCGGCTGGCGCGCCGCCAGCCCCGCGGCGATCGACGCCGGGTCGCCCGACCAGCGCCCGAGCAGCGGCATCGTCAGGTTCGCCTGATAGATGTCGCCCGCCCGAATGTAGTCCGCGACCTTCACGAAGGCCGCGCCGTAGTCCGCCCGGCTCCATACCGGCGCGAACGGCCCGAGCCGCCCGCCCGGCGCGACGGTCTCGGCCGGCCCCGGTCCCTGCGGAAACACCCCGAAGGCGAGCAGCGGCTCCCCCGACGCCGACGCCATCGACACGAGCCGCGGCTCGAGGGCGTAGCCGAGTTCGTAGGCGGCGAAGCCCGCCACCCAGGCCCCGCCCGCCAGCGCCGCATCGAGCGCCGCGAGCGCCGCCGGTGCCTCGGCCGGCGTCGCGGCCGTCACTACGGCCGCGGGCCCGGCGAAACGCGCCGCGCCGCCGCCCGGCCCGCGGTCGACCTCGACGAACCCCCCGCCGGGCCCAGCACGGGCGCCGCGCCGCTGCGGCCCGGCGACGACCTGCTGGTTCACCGCGCCGAACCGCCGGCCTCGTCCGCCGCCGCCCTCGTGTCGTCCATTTCGTGCCGTTGCCCACCGAACGGACCGATCCGCCGTCGGTCCCGGAGCCCAGCCTGCGCCGCCTGCCCGGGGAGTTCAAGCCGCGTCCGGCGGGTCATGGCGCGGGCGCCGCCCCATGGTAGAAGAACGTCCCGAGGCCGCTGGTGAACACGATCGCGCCGCAGACCGCGTGCAGCGCCACGGCCATCGGAAAGCCGCCGCAGCTCATGTAGCCATGCGCGAAGATCAATCCGGTCGTGTCGCGAAGGTGGTGGAAATTGCAGGTCGGCGTAATCTCCGGGTGATCCGCAACCCACCCGAACCGGCGGGGCCAACCGCCAGGGAGATCACGCCATGACGAAGACTACAGACACCGCCATCCCTGCGCTACTGC
>JANOEW010000387.1:0-2232 GCA_031413475.1 Amaricoccus sp. | reverse complement strand
TGCGGCGCAGGCCGGCCGGACCGCGCGGCGCGCCACGGGCGCCCCGCCGACGCGGTCCGGGGGGACGACCGGCGGCCGCACGAAACCCGTCGGCCGGGGCTGCGCCTCGGTCGGCACTCGGTAGGAACGGCCATGGCGCTCGTCGTCGAACAGTTGCTGAACGGGCTCCAGTTCGGCTTCATGCTCTTCCTGATGGCGGCGGGGCTGACCCTCGTCTTCGGGGTCATGGGCCTGATCAACCTTGCCCACGGCTCGCTCTACATGATCGGGGCGTTCGCCTGCGCGGTGGTCGCCGCCGCCTCCGGCTCGTTCTGGCTCGGGCTCGCCGCGTCCCTCGCCGCCACCGCCATGGTCGGCGCGCTGATGGAGATGACCGTGCTGCGCCGCCTCTACCGGCGCGACCACCTCGACCAGGTGCTGGCGACGTTCGCGCTGATCCTCGTGTTCTCCGAAGCCACCCGCTGGATCTTCGGCTCGTTCCCGCTCTACCTCAACCTGCCGCCCGCCCTGCTCGGGACGGTCACGCTGCCGGGCGGGATCGAATACCCGGTGTTCCGCCTCGCGCTCATCGTGGCCGGGGCGCTGGTGGCGGTGGGGCTGTTCCTGCTGATCGGCCGCACCCGGCTGGGGGTGCAGATCCGCGCCGGCGAGGCGGACCGCGAGATGATCGCCGCCCTCGGCGTCGACATCGACCGGCTCTACGCGGTGGTGTTCGCGCTCGGCGCCGCGCTCGCCGGCCTCGCGGGTGCGCTGGTCGGCTCGGTGCAGTCGGTGCAGGTCGGCATGGGCGAGCCGGTGCTGATCCTCGCCTTCGTGGTGATCGTGATCGGCGGCATCGGCTCGATCAAGGGCGCGCTGATCGCCTCGCTGCTGGTCGGGCTGACCGACACGTTGGGCCGGGTGTTCCTGCCCGCCGCGCTTGGCGCCGTCGCCGACCCCGCCACCGCCAGCGCTGTCGGCTCGGCGCTCGCCTCGATGCTGATCTATGTCCTCATGGCCGTCGTGCTGGTCTTCCGGCCGAGCGGCCTGTTCGGAGCGCGCGCGTGATGCGGACCGAGAACCTAATGAACCTCGGCCTCGCCGGGCTGCTGCTCGTGGTCCCGCTGGTCGCCTGGGGCTCGGACGAGCCGTTCGTGATCACGCTCGCCACCAAGGTGGCGATCCTGGCGCTGGCCGGCGTCGGCCTCAACCTCGCGCTCGGTTACGGCGGGCTGGTGAGCTTCGGGCACGCGGCGTTCTTCGGCCTCGGCGGCTATGCGGCCGGCATCCTCGCGTCGAGCGCGCTCAACTTCACGCCGGTGCTGACCTGGCCGGTGGAGGTCTCCGGGACGACGCAGATGCTGGTCATCTGGCCGGTCGCCATGGCCGTGGCGGCGCTGGCGGCGCTCGCGATCGGCGCACTGAGTCTGCGCACGAGCGGCGTCTACTTCATCATGATCACGCTCGCCTTCGCGCAGATGATCTACTACTTCGCGATCTCCTGGCCGGCCTACGGTGGCGAGGACGGGCTGTCGATCTATGTCCGAAGCCAGTTCCCGGGCCTGAACACCCTTGACCCGATCCAGTTCTTCGCCATCGCCTACGCGCTGCTGCTTGCCGGGATCGGCGTCTCGGCGCTGATCGTGCGCTCACGCTTCGGCCTCGCGTTGGAAGGCGCCCGCCAGAGCGCGCAGCGGCTGGTGGCGGTGGGGATCGAGCCCTACCGGGTGCGGCTGACCGCCTTCGTCATCTCGGGCGCGATCACCGGGCTGGCGGGGGCGCTCTACGCCGATCTCAACCGGTTCGTGAGCCCGTCGATGCTGAGCTGGCAAACCTCGGGCGAGATCATGATCTTCGTCATCCTCGGCGGCGTCGGCCGCCTGTTCGGCCCGGTCGCGGGCGCCGCGCTCTACATCCTGCTCGAGCACTTCCTCGGCGGGATCACCGAGCACTGGCAGCTGCCGCTCGGCCTGCTGCTGCTGTTCGTGGTCCTGGTCGCCCGCGGCGGACTCATCGGCGTCGTCGCCCGGAAACGCGCCCATGCATAAAGCCCTTCGGTTCATCGACCCGTGCAAAGGCGTCCTCCCTTTCACCCAAGGATCGCCCTCCTTCGGACCGAAAAGGCGAGGCCTCTGTGGGGCCTCGCCCGGTCCGTCGCCTGGAGCCCATGGCGGAAGGCGAGAGGGGTCCGGCCTGGACCGACGTCCGCAATCGGGCCGCGCCTGCCTGGGCGGGCGCGCCTATCGCGCCTGC
>JANOEW010000386.1:0-2928 GCA_031413475.1 Amaricoccus sp. | reverse complement strand
CCTGCGGGGCGGCCGGCGCCGGCGCTACGGCCAGCGGAAGCGGGTCGACTGCGGCCTGGGCCGCGCCGTCCGGGGCGCCCGCTTCCGCAGCGACGGGCGCGGGCGCCAGCGCCGTCGCGATCCCCAGCATCGGCGCAGCCGGCGGGGGCAGGTCGTGCGGCAGCCCCGCCTGGAGCGGTACGGCCGGATCGGACGCGGCGGGCGGCGCCGCTTCGAGGTCCGTCGCCTCGGCGGCAAGGACCGTCTCGAAGGCGTGCGCCGGATTCGTGGCCGTGGTCTCGGACCCGGCGGGGGCAGGACGGGCCCGCGCCGGGCTGGGGCCTGCGGGGGCGAGGTCCGGCGTGATCATGGCGGCTCCGGCTGCGGCGACTGCGCCGGCGTTCTCGCGGCAAAGCCTTACGATTTATTTACCGCCCCCGCCCATATATCCGTTACGAGCGCCACCCCTGGAGCCGCGATGGACTTGCCTGCGATCACGCCGAAGCCCGTCGCGACCCGCCCCGGCGAGCTGCCCTCCGACGCGGGCGAGCAGGCCGCGCGCGCCACCGCCGAGGCCTTCGAGACCGCCTTCCTCGCCGAAATGCTGAAACACACCGGCATCAACCGCACCCCGGAGGGCTGGGGCGGAGGGGCCGGCGAGGACGCCTTCGCCAGCTTTCTCACCGGGGAATACGCCCGCCTGATCGCCGCGCGCGGCGGGATCGGCCTCGCCGAACGGATCTTCGACGCCATCAACCAGAAAGGCCCCGGTTCATGATCGGATCGCTGCTGTCGGCCTCGCGCTACGAGCGGGTGTTGCGGCTCCTCGACCAGGAGCGCAAGGTCATCCTCACCGGGCCGCTAACCGAACTGAAGGCGCTGGTGGACCGGCGCGAGGCGCTGCTGGCCGAGTTGCTCGAGGCCGAGCGCACGCTGCCCGAGGCGTTTCTCGTGGCGGTCCGGGCGCGGGCCGAACGCAACGGCCGGCTGATCCTCGCTTCGATCGCCGGGGTGAAGTCAGCCGCGGCGCAGATCGCCCGGATGGACGAGGCCCGCGACAGTCTGCGCACCTATTCCGCCGAGGGCGCGCCCGTCGAGGTCGCCCGGCCCCGCGTCACCCGCGACGAACGCGCCTGAGGCCGGCGCGCCTGAGGCCGGCACCTACGAACGAACGCCAGCCGGGCGGTCAGCCCGGCCGGCGCTTCGTGTTCGGTTCGTTCCGCCTCGGCGGGCGTCACGCTCCGTAAACGCTCTCGCGGGCGATCTCGCGGATCGAGGCCCGGTGGATACCGAGGTCGCTCAGCTCACGGTCGCTGAGCTGCTGCAGCTCGTTGATCGTCGCCCGATATAGCCGATAGTCGGCAAGGGTCTTGCGGATGCGGCCGACGAAGCCGTCGCCGGCCTTGGCCGAGCGGATGCTCGCGTCATAGATGAGGGCTTGCGCCATGGTGATGTCCTTTTGGAAGTTCGGGGGGTCCGAGGTCCGGCCGCGCCGGGTTCGGACCGGTCAGCGGGCTTCGGCCGCCGCGCGGGCGACCGACTTCAAGTCGAGCCCGGCGATCCCCACGTCGTCGCGCTGGCGGATGCTGAGCGTCCGCAGCTGGGCGAGGGTCCGGCGGTAGTCGAGGTATCGCTCGAGCGCCGCGCGCAGCGAGGCGAAGAATCCCTGGTCGGCACTCGCTCCAGCGGCGAAGATGCCGGGGCGGAACGGAGCGTGCGTCGCGATCGTCATGTTTGCCTCCTTTCGGCAGTGTTCGATTGTGAGCGTTTCCATGTTTGTTGCACTGCAGAATAATTACGCTGCCCTCAGAAGCAAGCGCCGCGCACGCGGGTCTGCCATGCGCTGCATGCAAGGCTCGTAATCAACTGTTAATATGCCTGTTATTCTGCCGTTCTACGACCCGGCCGTTTTTCACCGGTTGCAGAAGAGCTCGTTGTGCGATGCGAACGAATTCCAGTTTCGCTGCCCGGTACAAACGAACGTGATGCGCGCGTGAACGCCCCTTGCCGCGACTCCCCGCACGGGCGATCTTTGAAGTCACCAGCGACATGGAGCGCAGCCTGTCCCGATGGCGGTCACCCGAAGCGACGTGATCGAAGCTCTGCGACGCGTGCCCCTGCCCGCGGGCGGCAACGTGGTCGACGCCGACTTGGTGCGGGCGATCGACATCGACGGCGCCAGCGTGCGCTTTGTGCTCGAAGTCGACCCCGCCCGAGGCCGCGCGCTCGAGCCGGTGCGCGCCGCGGCGCAGGCGGCGGTGGCGGCCCTGCCCGGCGTCGCCTCGGTCTCCGCGCTGATGACCGCGCACGGCCCCGCGGCCAAAGCGCCGCCGCCCGACCTCAAGATTGGCCGCCACCCCACGCCCCAGGCCGGCCCGCAGGCGGTGCCCGGGGTTCGGCGGATCGTCGCGATCGCGTCCGGCAAGGGCGGCGTCGGCAAGTCCACCGTCGCCTCGAACCTCGCGGTCGCGCTGGCGCTGGAGGGAAAGGCGACCGGCCTCCTCGACGCGGACATCCACGGCCCCTCGATCCCGCGGATGATGGGCGTTAACCAGCGGCCGAAATCCCCCGACGGCAAGACGATCATTCCCCTGCACAACCATGGCGTTACGCTGATGTCGATCGGCCTGATGCTGAAAGAGGGCGAGGCGGTGATCTGGCGCGGGCCGATGCTGATGGGCGCGCTGCAGCAAATGATGGGCCAGGTGGAATGGGGCGAACTCGACGTGCTGATCGTCGACCTTCCGCCCGGCACCGGCGACGTCCAGCTAACGCTATCGCAACGCTACCCGGTCACCGGCGCGATCATCGTCTCCACGCCGCAGGACGTGGCGCTGCTCGACGCGCGCAAGGCCATAGACATGTTCGACAAAACCAAGATCCCCGTGCTGGGCCTGATCGAGAACATGTCGACCTACGTCTGCCCGAACTGCAGCTTTGAGGCGCATA
>JANOEW010000385.1:0-10409 GCA_031413475.1 Amaricoccus sp. | reverse complement strand
CGTGCGACGGCTGGCGCTCGACTGCCTGCGGCATTTTGTCGGTCAGGCCGGGGTCGACGGCTTCCGCTTCGATCTCGCGCCGATCCTCGGGCGCACCGAGCACGGCTTCAACCCGCGCGCCGCGCTGCTGACCGAGATGCTGGCCGATCCGCTTCTCGGCGACCGCATCCTGATCGCCGAGCCCTGGGATATTGGCCCCGGCGGCTATCAGCTCGGGAATTTTCCGCCGCCGTTCCTCGAGTGGAACGACCGCTACCGCGACCGGGTCCGGCGGTTCTGGCGCGGGGATCGGCACTTGCTCGGCGATTTCGCCACCGCGATCGCCGGGTCGAGCGACGTGTTTGGGCCGAGCGCGACGCGCACCGTCAACTTCATCGCGGCGCATGACGGGTTCGCGCTGGCGGATCTCGTGGCCTACCGCCACAAGCACAACCACGCCAACGGCGAGCACAATTGCGACGGGCATGACGACAACCACTCCTGGAACAACGGCGTCGAAGGGCCGGGCGACGATCCGGCGATCCTGGCGGCGCGCGCCCGCGACCTGCGCGCCCTGCTCGCAACCTTGTTCGCGTCGCGCGGAACGATCATGCTGACCGCCGGCGACGAGTTCGGACGCACGCAGGGCGGCAACAACAATGCCTACGCGCAGGACAATCCGCTCACCTGGCTCGACTGGGACGGACGCGACCGGGCGCTCGAGGCGTTCGTCGCGCGGCTTGCGGCGTTGCGCCGGGCGGCGCCGGCGCTGGCCGACCCGCCGCTGCTAACCGGCGCGACGGGGTCGGACGGTCTGCCGGACGTCGCCTGGCTGACGCCGGAGGGAACCGCGAAGACCGCCGCGCATTGGGAGCATCCGGAGGGGCCGGCGCTCGCCATGGTCTTGGCGCCGGCCGGCGCGGGACGGCTGGCGGTCCTGTTCAACCGCAGCAACGCGGCGATCGCGTTCCGGCTGCCGCATCGGCCGGGGTATGTCTGGCTCGCGACCGATGACGGTGTGGTGACCGTCCCCGGGCGCAGCGTCGCCTTCGACGAAGAGACGGCGGAGTCCGCCTGCGTGGCCGCGGCCCCTTGAGCCGGGCGCACGAAGGAAATAGGTCAACCTGGGGGCTCGCAGGGCCGGAATTCGACGGAACATCGGATATGGATCGCCGCACGTTGCTTGGCGCCGCTCTCGCCGGCCTTTTCGGGAGCCAGCTTTCGTCGCTGGTCGGTCGCGCCCGGGCGCAGGACGCGCCGGGCGAGCCGTTCGATTTCGAGACGGTGATCGCGCGCGCCCGCGCCGCGACCGGGGCGCCGTTCCAGCGGCCGCTGATCGAGCTCTCCGAGCCGTTCGCCGACCTCAGCTACGACGCGTTCCGCGGCATCCGCTTCCGCGAGGAGGCGCGGCTGTTCCAGGACGGCGGCGGCTTCCAGATGGACCTGATGCCGCCGGGCTTCTATTATTCCGACCGCATCGAGGTGAACATCGTCGAGGGCGCCATGACCCGCCCGCTCGTGTTCTCCACCGACTTCTTCGACTTCCAGCCGCGTTATTTCCCATTTGCGGACGGCCGCGCGCCCGCGGGCCTCGCCGCCGACCATGGGTTCAGCGGCGTGCGCTTCCGCCACCCGATCAACAGCCCCGGCGTCTGGGACGAGGCGCTGGTGTTCCAGGGCGCGAGCTACTTTCGCGCGGTGGCGCGCGACACGTTCTACGGCCTGTCCGCGCGCGGGCTCGCCATCGGCACCGCCGGGCCCGAGCCCGAGGAGTTCCCGCTGTTCACCGCCTTCTGGGTCGAGGCGCCGGCGCTCGGCGCACGCGACCTGACGATCTACGCGCTGCTCGACGGCGAGTCGGTCGCCGGCGCCTACCGCTTCGTCACGTCGCCGGGTCCGGAAACGGTGATGGCGATCTCCTGCGTGCTGTTCCCGCGCCGTGACATCGAAACGGTCGGCGTCGCGCCGCTGACGTCGATGTACTGGTTCGGGCCGGAGAGCCGGGCGGGGATCGACGACTTTCGCAACGCGGTACACGACAGCGACGGCCTCGCCATCGTCAACGGCGGCGGCGAGCGGCTGTGGCGGCCGCTCCGCAACCCACCGCAGGTCGAGCTGTCCTATTTCGTCGACGACGACCCGGCGATGTTCGGCCTGATGCAGCGGGCGCGGGAGTTTGGCCAATACATGGACGCCGAAGCGCGCTACGAGCAGCGTCCGAGCGCCTGGGTCGAGCCGGCCGAGCCTTGGGGCCGCGGCACGGTGGTGCTGGTGGAGATCCCGACGGTCGACGAGAAGGTCGACAACATCGTCGCCTTCTGGCGCCCGGCTGACCCGCTTCGCGCCGGCGAGCAGCACAGCTTCGACTACCGGCTGACCTGGGGCCGCACCCGGCAGGAAGCGCTGCCGCTCGCGCGGGTGATCGCGACGCGCGCGGGCGCGTCGATCCTCGAGGGTCGCGAGTATCTCGAGCGGGTGTTCGTGATCGAGTTCGAGCTCGGCATGATCAACTTCGCGACGGTCACGCCGATGGTCGAGGTCTCCGGCGGCGAGGTGAACGGCCTCAGCGTCACGCCGCTGCCCGGGGGGAACATCGCGCGCGCGGGCTTTCACTACCTGCCGGGCGATCTCTCCAGCGCCGAGTTCCGGCTGTGGCTGATCAGCGAGGACGAGATAGCCTCGGAGGTCTGGCTTTATCGCTGGACCGCATAGCCGCCCCGATCGAACAGACCCGGCGCCGCGATCCGAGTCGGCAGCGGCGCGCCCGGCCGCGCGTCGAGCCAGGCGGTGAGCAGCGGGGTCACGAGCAGCGGCAGCACGATCGGCGCGATCAGCAGCGCGTGCCATGGCTCGGCGAGCGCCGGGGCGACGGCGAGCATCAAGGCCGCGCCCGCAGCGGGCTCGAGCCAGGGCGTGTCGCCGGGCTTGTCGGCGCCGGCGGGGGGTTTCCAGCCGCAATCGTGGCCCGAGAGCACCGAGGCGACCGCGACGGTCTGACGCAACATGATCGCCGGCGCGAGCAGGGTCGACACGGCGAACTCCTGCGCCGCCGCGCTTAGCACGATGCGCCGCGTGCGCGGGCCCGGTCGCCGGACGAGCCAGTGGATGATGCCGGCGGCCTTGGTCACGAGGATCAAGCCGAGCGCGCCGAGCGTCGGCACGATCATGCCGTCCGCCGGGCCCGCGAGGATCGCCGTGACGACGAGGCCGAGCCAGAGCGGCGCAGCGAGGTAGCCGCCAATGCCGCCGAGCAGATGCAGCCGGCTGACCGGGTGCAGCCCCTTCGCGCGCAAAAGGTGCAGGTGCTGGAGGTTGCCCTGACACCAGCGCCGGTCGCGCTTGTGAAACGCGGCGAGCGTCTCCGGGCCGCCTTCGGCGCTGCCGAGCGACTGCGGTTCGAATTCGACCGCCCATCCGGCGCGGCGCAACCATGCGGCCTCGATGAAATCGTGGCTGAGGATGTCGCCGCCGAACGGCGCCTCGCCGTTCAGGCGCGGCAGGCCCGCCGCACTGGCGAATGCCGCCACGCGGATCAGCGCGTTGTGCCCCCAGAAGTTGCCCTCCGAGCCCGACCAGCCTGCGAGACCCGCCGAGAACGGCGCGCCGTAGAGCCGGCCCGAACGCTGCTGGAGCCGCGCGAAGCGCGACTCGCCGCCCGACAGCCGGATGCCGGCCTGGATCAGTCCGAGGCGCGGCCGGGTCTCCATGCGCCGGATCAGCCCGGCGATGCGCCACGCCGACATCACGCTGTCCGCGTCGAGCACCAGCATATAGGCGTAGTGGCCACCCCACTGGCGCAGCCAGTTGGTGAGGTTGCCGGGCTTGCGACCCTCGTTGCCGAGGCGGCGGCGGTAGTAGAGCCGCGGCCGGGTTCCGTCGCAGGCGAGGTCGACCGCGAGACGCTCCTCGACGGCGATGGCGGCAGGATCGTCGGAATCGGACAGCAGAAAGACGTCGACCTGCGCTCCCAGTCCCTGACGGGCGATGTCGCGCGACAGCGCCGCGATGCGCCGTCCGAGGGCGGAGATGTCCTCGTTGCGGGCGGGGATCAGCACGGCGGTGCGGGCGTTTGGTCGCCAGTCCGCCAGCGGCTCGGACCGCCGCGCCCGCCGCCCCCACAGCAGCCCGGCCACCGCCGTGACCGCAGCCAGCGCGTTCAGCGCGACATTGGGTAGATAGAGGCCGAACAGCAGCCCGTCGACCAGCGCGACGCCGTCGCGGATCAGCCCGCCGGCCATCGCCCAGCCGAGCAGCAGGACAATCGAAACCGTGGCGAAGGCGACTCCGGCGCGCCGCGCCGCAACGCCGGGCGGTCTGGGCAATGGCAGCCCCCCGAGCGCCGCGTCCACGGCGCGTTGCGGCACGGACAGCGGGGCGAGCGCGGGCGTGAGGGCGGAGGCGAGGAGCGACGACGGCGTTCGTAGGTTCATGTTCCGACCAAGCGATTCGACGGCCGACACTCGGACGCCGAATTGGTTACCAGAGGTAGGACGCGGCCGCGCATTTTGAAAGGTCGTCCCGCGGTTGCGAAGGGCCCATGAGCGCCTATTCGCCGATCAGCGTGCTGATATTACGCCGAAAACGGCGGCCACATGCGTGAAAGCACGCCGTCGCGCCGCACGGTTCCGTGATAGAACGCGGCTGCAACATGCACGAGGACCAGCGCGATCAGCCCGATCGCCGCTGTGGCGTGGATCGCCTTCGCGACGGCTGCGAGCGGTTCGTCCTTGGCGAGCAGAGGGGGAACGCCGATCGCGTTCAAAAGTTCAATCGGGAAGCCGCCCGCGGTGACGCGGACGTAGCCGCTGACCGCCATGACGAGCAGAAGCGCATAGAGCCCGACATGGACCACCGCCGCCGCGCGGCGCTGCGCGCGCGGGATATCCGCGGGCAGCGGCGGCGGCTGCGCGGCGACGGTGCGCCAGGCGAGGCGCAGGACGACGGTGACCAGCACCACGACGCCCAAGCCCTTGTGAAGGATAAAGAGCGGGTTCTGGATGGACCGCGGGATTTCTTGCGTCATTGTCAAGCCGACCGGTATCATCACGAAGACCAGCAGGACCGTCAGCCAGTGAAAGACGCGCGACACGACGCCGTAGCCCATGGGACCGGTCTCCATTTCCCCAAGATCCTTCCTTTACCTAGCGGCGCTTCGCCTCAGGGAAAGCCGCGCGTGATCGGCGCGCTCGCCGTGGCGCGGCCCCGGTCACGGGCGCCGCTGGCGGCGGTCGGCTTGGCGGGCGCGGCCACGGCGGCGCTGGCGGTGGCGCTGGGCTTGCCGCCGGTGGGGCTCATGGTCACTTCGGCGATCTTCGTACTCGTGGGCATCCTGGTCGTGATCGCGGCTGCCGCGCATCATCCGCACGCGCGATTCGGCCTCGCCAACCAGGTGACGCTGGCGCGGGCCGGGGGCGCGGCGATCTTCGCCGGGCTGGTCGCGGCGCCGGAACTGGTGGTCGGATGGACCGCCGCCGCCGCGGCGGCTGGGCTGCTCGCGCTCGACGGGATCGACGGCTGGGCTGCGCGGCGACAGGGGCTCGAATCCGGCTTTGGTGCGCGCTTCGACATGGAGACGGATGCGCTGATCATACTCGCGCTGGCCGCGCTGGCGCTGGCGCTGGGCAAGGCCGGGCCTTGGGTGCTCGCGCTTGGGGCGATGCGCTATGCCTTCGTGGCGGCGGGGCTCGTCTGGCCGCGGCTCGCCCGGCCGCTGCCGCCCTCGCTGCGGCGCAAGGCGGTCTGCGTGCTGCAGGTCGTGGCGCTGACCGTCCTTCTCGCGCCCGTCGTCGCGCCGCCGGTCTCCGCGTCGATCGGGGCGGTGGCGCTGGCGGTCCTCGGATGGTCCTTCGCGATGGATCTGCGCTGGCTGATCCGGACGCGTCCGTGACCGCGCGCCTGCGCAGCCTCGCGGGCCTCGCGCGCTCGCTCGTGGTTTACCGGGCGCGGCCCTGGCGCATGGCGGCGCTGGCGCGGTTCTATCGCGGCATGATCGGGCCGGGCGATCTCGCCTTCGACATCGGGGCGCATGCGGGCAACCGGACGCGGGCGATGCTGCGGACCGGCGCGCGAGTCGTGGCTCTTGAGCCGCAGGCGACGCTCCACGCCTTCCTCGCACGCGACCTGCCCGCGGGCGCAACGCTGATCCGGGCGGCGGCGGGGGCGCGGGCAGGAACGGCCGAGCTGGCGGTCTCGCGCCTCCACCCCACGCTCGCCTCGCTCGCGCCGGGTTTCGCCGTGCGGATGGCCGGCGCGCCAGGCTTCGCGCAGGTGGTCTGGGACGCGTGGGAGACGGTGCCGGTGACGACGCTCGACGCCCTGATAGCCCAGCATGGCCGCCCGCGGCTGATCAAGATCGACGTGGAGGGGTTCGAGGCCGAGGTGCTGCGCGGCCTGTCCCAGCCGGCGCCCTGGGTGGCGTTCGAATACCTGCCCGCGGCGCTCGACGTGGCCCACGCCTGCCTCGATCGGCTGGAGGCGCTTGCGCCGTATCGCTACAACTTCGTGGAAGGCGAGCGGCTCACCTTCACGCTGCCACGTTGGGAGACGGCGGCGGCGCTGCGCGCCGTCCTCGTCGCACGGGCCGCCGGCGGGCGTTCGGGCGACGTCTACGCACGCTGCGGCGCGGCTGTCGATGCGTGAGATGCGCAGCCTCGCGGCGCTGATCGCGGCGGTGGTGCTGATCCATCTCGCGCTGATCCAGCCGAACCATCCGCAAGCGACGACCTGGGGCGCATTTGCGGTGTTCCCGCTGGAGCTGCCCGCGATCCTGGTCGCGCTCGCCCTGGCGCACGGCGGATGGTCGCGGGCGCTGCGCGTTGCGCTGACGGCGACGCTCGGCGTCATGGTGGCGGTCAAGGCCGCCGATTTCGCCGGCAACGCGACGCTCGGCCGCGCGGTCAATCCCGTGCTCGACGGGCATCTCGCGGTCTCCGGCTGGCGGCTCCTGAGCGGAGCGGTCGGAACGCCGCTAGCGTTCGCCGCCGCCCTCAGTCTCGCGGCTCTGCTGGCGCTGGTCCTCGTGGCGCTCTGGCGCGCGACGGGGCGGATCGCCGCCCTCGCGCCGCCGCCGGTCGCGCGCCGCGCGCTCGTGGTCCTCCTCGTCCCGACGATCGTGCTGGCGGGGCTCGACGCCGCCCGGGAGGTGCGCTCGTTCGATCCGCCCGGCGCGGCCTTCACCACCCGCCTCGGCTGGGATCACCTGCGGGACGCGGCCCGCGCCCGGGCGGATATCGCGACCTTCCGGGCGGAGACCGGCCACGACGCGACGGCGGACCTCGCGCCCGACGCGATCCTGCCGGATCTGCGTGGCCGCGACGTGCTTCTGGTCTTCATCGAATCCTACGGTCGGGTCGCGCTCGAGCACCCGCTTTACGCGCCGACGATCCGCGCCACGCTCGCGGAGCTGGAACCCCGGCTGGTCGCCCAAGGCCTCGCGATGCGCTCGGGCTATCTGACCGCGCCGATCGTCGGCGGGCAGAGCTGGCTCGCCCACGCCAGCCTGCTGTCGGGTCTGCGGATCGACAGCGAGGGACGCTACCGCGCACTGACTGCGAGCCCGCGGCGCACGCTGCTGCACCTGGCGCAGACCGCGGGCTGGCGCAGCGTGGCGGTGATGCCCGCGATCACCCTCGGCTGGGCCGAGGCCGCCTGGTTCGGCTACGACCGGGTGCTGGCGGCCCACGACCTCGGCTACGCCGGGCCGCGGTTCAACTGGGTGACCATGCCCGACCAGTTCACGCTCGCGGCCTTCGAGCGGGCCGAACTGGGGCTGCTCCCCCGGGCGCCGGTGTTCGCCGAGATCGCGCTCATCTCCTCGCACGCGCCCTGGACGCCGATCCCGCCGCTGCTGCCCTGGGAGAACCTCGGCGACGGGCGGGTCTTCGAGACGCACGCCCGAGCCGGGCCTGCGCCCGACGACCTCTGGCGCGACCCGGACCTGGTGCGCGAGCAGTTCCGGCAGGCGCTCGATTACAGCCTGCGCGCCATCGGCGGCTTCGCGCAGCGCCGGGCGGGCGACCCGCCGCTGATGATCGTGCTCGGCGACCACCCGCCCGCCCCGTTCGTCTCGCTCGGCGCGGGCGGGCGGGACGTGCCGATCCACGCGATCGGGCCGCCGGCCCTCGTCGCGCGCTTCGCCGACTGGGGCTGGACCGAGGGCCTCGTCCCGGGACCGGACGTCGGAGCCCGGGAGATGGCCGCGTTTCGCGACCTTTTTCTCACGAGCTTCGGTTCTGGGGCGCGGGCGCGCTGCGCCGCTCTGGCGGGGGTCGGGGCTTTACCGGCGCCCTTCGGGTGCTAATGTCATTGGAATGACACATGTCGCGCCTGTGACCGAGGGGAAGTTCCTGCAACTCGCCGAGATGAGCGACGCCGTCTGGGCGACGCTCATCAGTGCGCGCGACGGCGCCGCCGCGCCCGATCCGGGCTGGAGCGCGGGCGAACGCGCGGCCTGGGACCTGCACGCCCCCCTGGTCGCGGCGACCGGCCCGGCGCCGTTCTGTTTCGCGCAGGTCGGTCAGTCGCTCGACGGGAGGGTCGCGACCGTTTCGGGCGACGCGCGCGACGTCTCCGGGCCGCAAGGACTGCGCCACCTGCATCGCTGCCGCGCGCTGGCGGACGCGGTGGTCGTGGGGGTGCGCACGGCGCTGACCGACGATCCGCGCCTGACGGTGCGGCTGGTCGAAGGGCCGAACCCGGCGCGGGTCGTCGTCGATCCGCGCGGGCGGCTGTCGAACGACGCGGCGCTGTTCGCCGCCGACGGGGCGCGGCGGGTCGCGATCCAGGCCTGCGCGGCGCCGCGTCGCCCAGGGGTTGAGGTGGTGGTCCTGCCGGCGCGGGACGGCTGGATCGCGCCGCGCGACATCCGGGCGGCGCTGGCCGCGCTGGGGCTGCGACGGGTCCTGATCGAGGGCGGCGGCGTGACCATCGCCGGTTTCCTCGAGGCGGATCTGCTCGATCGCCTGCATGTGTCGATCGCGCCCCTGATCATCGGGTCCGGCCCCTCGGGGCTGCGGACGGCGCCGATTGCGCGGCTCGCCGACGCGCTGCGGCCCGAAACGCGGGTCTACGGGCTCGAGACCGACGTGGTGTTCGACTGCGCGCTCGGCGGCGGCAACGCCAGCACGTCGGCGTGCCCGACCACGCAGTCGGTCGAGGCGCTGGCCGCGCGCCGGGCCTGATCCCAGGCCGCGGCCGCGCCGAGACCGGTCTCCTGCGCCGACGCCGCGATCCCGTCGACCAGCGCCGTTTGCAGCGCCGCCGCGGCCGGACCGAGGCGCCAGGGGCTCGGCGCGCGGCGCACCGTGTAGCCGTGCGCCGCGAAGGCGGCGACCAGCGCCGCCGCCGCGTCCGGCCCGAGCGCGAGGCCGAAGCCCTTGTCGCGGCGCTGGTGCCCGTTGAACGCCGCGGTGACCGCAGCGTCGTCGGGTCGCGACGGCGACCACGCCATGTGCCCGTCATAACTTAGCGCGGCGTAGAGCCCGAGGCGTCGCACCGCGAGCCGGTCGGCGAACGCCGCGATCCAGGCGCCTGAACAGAGGTCGAAGAGCGCCGAGGCGGTGACGAGCCTGGCGCCGTCGAGCGGCAGCGCGTCGAGATCCGCGAGATCGGCGGCGCAGATTTCGGCCGCGCGCGCACGCGCGGCGACCAGCGCGAGCAGCCGCGGATCGCGGTCTACAAGCCGCCAGCGCGCCCCGGACGGGAAGGCGCGCAAGGTCGCGCCCGTGCCGCAGCCGAGATCGACCGCGAGCCCGTCCCCGAGGAACGCCGCGGCGGCGGCGAGCAGGCCGGGGTCGCGGGCGAGGCGATCCGCCGGCTCGCGCAGATCGAGCCAATCCGGGTCGAAGCTCACCGCGCCTGCGCTTCCATCAGCGCCGCAGCCAACAGGGCAGCGGTATCGGCCCAGCCCGGCAGAGCTTGGCCCGCTCCGAAGGACGCGTCGGCCGCCGCCCGTCGCCACCCGTCGTCGTCGAGCAGTCCGGCGAGCGCCGCGGCGAAGGCGGAAGGGTCGCCGGGCGGAACCAGCGCGCCCGCTGCTGCGGGCACGAGGTCGGCGATGGCGCCGGCGCGGCAGGCGACCACCGGAAGGCCTTGGCTCATGGCTTCGGCGAAGGCCATGCCGTAGCCCTCGTAGTCGGAGGCGAGCGCAAAGATATCCGCCGCCGCCATTTCGGCGCGGGTGTCGACCACGGCGCCGACCAGCTCGATGCGGTCCGCGAGGTCGGCGGCGGCGATCCGCCCGACCAGCGCCGCGGCGCAGGCGGGATCGAGCGCAGCCGAGCCGATGATCCGGGCGCGCCAGCGCCGGTCGCTGATCGCCGCGAGCGCGTCGATCAGCACGTCGTGGCGTTTGCGCGGGATCAGCGAGCCCACCGACAGGATGCGCGGCGGGTCGCCTCCGCCGGGGCTGCGCGGCGCGGGCTCGACGCCCG
>JANOEW010000384.1:0-1867 GCA_031413475.1 Amaricoccus sp. | reverse complement strand
GGTTCGCGCGGCCAGAGCCCGAGCAGGCGCAGGTCGAGCGGGGCGACGCCGCCCACGAGCAGCGCGACGCCGAGCACATGCGCGACGTTGACCAGCGGGTAGGTCCAGCGCGAGGCGCGCAGATGCGCGGCGAGCGCGCTCGCCTCGACGCCGGCGAGGAGATCCTGCAAGCTCAGCTGCGGTCGGGGTAGAGGTTGTAGCGCACGCCCGCCAGCACCACCCGTTCGGCCTTCATCCGCAACTCGGCCGGGTCCGCGGCGCGGTGGCCCTCGAGCCGGATCGCGACGCCGGGCTGAAGCTCGGCGTCCGGCAGGCCGGCCTCGGCGTGGCGCCACGGCTGGCCGAGCTCGGCGGTCCAGAGCGCGCCGTCGGCCGCCTCGACCTGCATGAGGCCGTGCGGGTTGCCGAGGCGCACGTCGCGGATCAGGCCTTCGAGCGTGAACTCCTCGGCCTCGGCCCACTGCCAGCCATGATGCGCTCGGGCGGCGAAGGGCAGGGCGGCGAGCGCGGCGCTCGCGGCGATGAGGTTGCGTCGGTCGATCATGGGCTTCTCCTCTGCGGCGCGGTCCAGTCTAGCACAGGCCGCGCCTGCGCGGGCTTCACGCGTGGCGGAAAGCCAGGCCGACCCCGTAGGCGACCGCGGCGCAGACCCCACCGACTAGCACGGTCTCGCCGACGCAACGCAGGAAGGTCTGCGTCGTCACACGCCAGCGCAGGATCCCGAGGGCGACGAGGGCGGCGAAGGTCATGGCGAGCGAGAGCCGGAAGGTCTCGGGCTCGGGCGGCAGGACGAAATAGGGCCAGAGCGGCATCGAGCCGAAGACGAGGAACGAGCCGAAGGTCATCACGCCGCGCGCAACCGGGCTGCCGTCGGTCGGGTCGGGCAGGCCTACCTCATGCTGCATCATGAAGTCGGCCATGAACTCCGGGTTGCGGCCCATCACCCCAGCCATGGCCTCGGCGTCGGCGGGCGCGACGCCCTTGGCCCGAAGGATTTCGACCACTTCGGCGCGCTCGAAGTCCGGGTTGGCGCGGATCTCGGCCAGCTCCTTGGCGCGCGTCGCCTCGTAGACGTCCTGTTCGGAGCGGCTCGACAGGAACTCTCCGAGGCCCATGGCCGTGCCGTCGGCGAAGAGGTTAGCCAGGCCAAACAGCAGCACCGCGAGGCCGCCGACGCTGGCCGCGCCGCCCGCTCCCGCCCCAGCGAAGCCCGCGACCACCGAGAAGGTGGTCACGATGCCGTCGTTGCCGCCGTAGACGATCTGCTTGAGATACTCCTGCAGACGGCCGATCTTGTGCTCGTCGCGCAGATGCGAGGCGTAGGCCTTGGTGAAGCTCTCGGGCATCGGGGCGCCTGTTTTGACCCGTCGCAGCGTAGCGCGCGCTCGCGGCCGGCGCCACCCGACCTAGCCGGCCGGCGCGACGAGGGGAGCGCCGGAAGGCCCCCTCGCGCGCAAGTCGGTCGTTCATTCCGCCGCGTGCTGCGGGGTGTTCTCGGTGACCGGAATGGCCGTCGGCGCATCGGCGCGCGCTCGCGCCACGGCCTCGCGCACGCCCCGGCCGTAGTCGGGGTGCACCTGGTCGAGCAGCCCGAACTGGCGCTCGAGGATGAACTCGGGCACGCCACCCATCGCGGCGGCGTAGTTCGAGAACAGCCGGGCCTTCTGCGCGTCGTCGAACAGGTTGAACAGCGCGCGCGGCTGGCCGAAGTCGTCGTTGCCGATGCGATGGTTGTAACGCTCGGCGTCGCCCGATATCCGCAGCGGCGGCTCCAGCGTGCGCTTGTCCTCGACCGGACCGTCGAAGCTGTTCGGCTCGTAGTAGGCGTCCGGGATGCCGGTGTCGTTGCGGAAGAACCGCATCGCGC
>JANOEW010000383.1:0-2756 GCA_031413475.1 Amaricoccus sp. | reverse complement strand
CGCTGCGCGCGCGCGGCTGGGCCGAAGCGGTCGTGACCGACGGCCCGGCCCCGGCGGCCCATGCGTGGCCCGACGGCCTCGTGCGCGCGGCGCCGCCGCCGGCCGCGACCCGCAGCCTGACCGGCGCCGGCGACGTCTTCGTCGCCGCGCATCTCGTCGCCCGCGAGGACGGACACGACCCGCACCGCGCGCTCGCGCGCGCGCTCGCCACCACCGCCCACCACATCGCCCGCGAGGATCCATGACCGCGCCGCTCCGCCTGTCCCCCGAGGTCGCCGCGGCCCGCGCCGCCGGCCGCGCGATCGGCGCGCGGGACTCGACGAGCATCACCCACGGAATGTCCTTCCCCCAGAACCTCGCCACGGCCCGCGCGGTCGAGGCCGAGGTGCGCGCCGCCGGCGCCGTCCCGGCCACCGTCGCCGTCGCCGGCGGCGTCATCGAGGTCGGCCTCGCCCCCGACCGCCTCGCCGCGCTCGCCGAGACTCGCGACGCGCGCAAGCTCAGCCGCGCCGACCTTGCCGTTGCGCTCGCGATGGGCTGGACCGGCGCCACCACCGTCGCCGCGACGATGATCGCCGCCCGCCTCGCCGGCATCGCGGTCTTCGCCACCGGCGGCATCGGCGGCGTGCACCGCGGCGCCGAGACCAGCTTCGACATTTCCGCCGATCTCGAAGAGCTCGCCCAGACCCCCGGTCACCGTGGTCGCCTCCGGCGCGAAGGCGATTCTCGATCTGCCCAAGACCCCTCGAGGCGCTCGAGACTCGCGGCGTCCCGGTCATCGCCTACGGCCAGGACGCCCTGCCCGCGTTCTGGTCGCGCGACAGCGGTCTGCGCGCGCCGCTCCGGCTCGACACCCCCGAGGCCGTCGCCCGCGCCCACCTGATGCGCGCCCGCCTCGGCCTGCCCGGCGGCCAGCTCGTCGCGAACCCGATCCCCGCCGAGGCCGAGATCCCCGCCGCCGACCTCGCCCCGCACATCGAGGCCGCCCTCGCGGCGGCGCGCGCCGAGGGGATCGCCGCCAAGGCGGTCACGCCGTTCCTGCTCGCCCGGATCGGCGCCGCCACCGAGGGCCGGGCGCTCGCCGCCAACATCGCGCTCGTCCGCGCCAACGCCCGTCTCGCCGGACGCATCGCCGTGGCGCTCGCGCGGCTTGCGGCCGCGCCCGGCGCCGCCTAGATGAAAAAGGCGAACCAAGGATCCGCGATGGCCCGCAAACCGAACCGACGCCCGCGCGCGCCCAAGCCGCCGCTGCTGCAGAGACTGCGCGGCGACTTCCTGACCGGGCTCGTGATCGTGCTGCCGGTGTTCCTGACGATCTACGTGGTCTGGGGCCTGGTCGCGCTGGTCGACAGCCGCGTCATCCCGCTGATCCCGGCGCGCTACAACCCCGAGAACGTCTTCGGCCGCAACATCTTCGGCCTCGGCCTTCTCGTGTTCGTCCTCTTCACCACGCTGGTGGGCGCGCTGACCAAGGGCTACATCGGCGCCCGCATCGTCCGCACCGGCGAGAGCCTCGTCGAGCGCATGCCGATCATCCGCTCGATCTACAATGCGCTGAAGCAGGTCGCGACGACGGTGTTCAGCCAGTCGAGCACCAACTTCGACAAAGCCTGCGTCGTCGAGTTCCCGCGAAAAGGCATCTGGTCGATCGGCTTCGTGGTTAACGGCCCGAAGGGCGAACTGCTGGAGAAAACCGGCGAGCCCGACCTCGTCTGCGTCTTCATCGCGACGACGCCGAACCCGACCAACGGCTACCTGATCTACCTGCCTGCGCGCGACGTGGTCCTGCTCGACATGAGCCTCGAAGAAGCGGCGAAGCTGATCATGTCGGCCGGCCTCGTCGGCCCCGCCGAGGTCAAGGTCGCACCCACCAAGCCGCCTGCAGCTGCGGCTCCGTCGCGTACGCCGAGGACGAGCGGGGCAAAGGCGGCGATCTAGACCGACCGCGCTGACGTTACCCGGCGACGGCGAAACGTCACATATGACGGATAGAAGCCCCAGATCGGGCAAGGCCAAACAAGGAGTAGGCCATGAAGATCGCGGTTCTCGGTGGCGACGGGTTTGTCGGCTGGCCGACCTCCCTCCATCTCTCCGATGCCGGCCACGAGGTGCACATCCTCGACAACCTGTCGCGGCGCTGGATCGACACCGAACTCAGCGTGCAGTCGCTGACGCCGATGGACTCGATCCAGGAGCGCACCCGCATCTGGCGTCAGGAAACCGGGCGGGCGATCCGCTTCCACCTTCTCGACCTCGCCAAGGACTACGAGTTGCTCAAGGCCTGGCTCGCCCAGCATCGACCCGACGCCATCGTGCATTTCGCCGAGCAACGCGCTGCGCCGTATTCGATGAAGTCCGACCGGCACAAGAACTACACGGTCTCGAACAACGTCAACGCCACCCACAACCTGCTGAACGCGCTGGTGGAAACGGAACTCGACGCCCATCTGGTGCACCTCGGCACGATGGGCGTCTACGGCTACTCCACCATCGGCGCGGCCATCCCCGAGGGCTACCTGCCGGTCGGGATCGAGACGATGGACGGCAAGACCGTGCATCAAGAAATCCTCTACCCGACACGGCCCGGGTCGGTCTACCACATGACGAAAAGCCTCGATCAGATCCTGTTCCAGTTCTATGCCCAGAACGACGGGCTGCGGATCACCGACCTGCACCAGGGCATCGTCTGGGGGGCCCAGACCGAGGAGACGCGTCGGGATGAGCGGCTGATCAACCGCTTCGACTATGACGGCGAC
>JANOEW010000382.1:0-1885 GCA_031413475.1 Amaricoccus sp. | reverse complement strand
GCGCCTGCCCGGCTGGCGCGGAAACGCGCCTGCCCCGGGCGGGCAGGCGCGGCCTGATTTGTCGACGGACAAATCAGGCGGGATCGCGGTAGCGGTTCGCCTCATCCGGAAGAGGCCGAAGCAATCATCCGGACACCGTATAGGCTGGAGGCGCGCCGGGCGTTGCCGGCGCGCCGTCAGGATCGGGCGCGCGCTGCGACCAGCAGGCGCGAGTCGTCGATTCGGCCGAAACGGCGGTGGCGCAGGCGGAACGCTGCCACCGTTTCGGCGAAGCGCGCTGCGGTGAAGTCGGGCCAGGCAGTGGCGGGGAAGGCCAGTTCGGCGTAGGCTGCCTGCCAGAGCAGGAAGTTCGAGACCCGGCACTCGCCCGAGGTGCGGATGATCAGGTCGGGATCGGGGAGCGCGCGGGTGTCGAGCACGTCGGCGACCAGGCCGGCGCAAATGGCGTCCGGCTCGATCTCGCCGACCGCGACCCGGTCGGCGATGGCGCGCACCGCGCGGGTAAGCTCGTCGCGGCCGCCGTAGTCGATCGCGATCGAGAGCCGAAGGCCGTCGCATGACGCGGTGCGGGCCTCGAGCTCGGCCATGAGCCGTTGCAGGCAGACCGGCACGCGGTGACGCATGCCGAGGAAGCGGACGCGCACGTCGTGCTCGACCAGGTCCAGCGTCTTGAGCGCGATGAAGCTGCGGAAGATCCGCATCAGTCCCTCGACCTCGGCGAGCGGTCGGCGCCAGTTCTCGGTCGAGAAGGCGAACAGCGTCAGGTGCGTCACGCCGAGGTCGGGGCAGGCGCGCACGATCTCGGTTACGCGCCGCGCGCCGCGCGCATGGCCGACGAGCCGGCTCAGGCCGCGCGCTTCGGCCCATCGGCCATTGCCGTCCATAATGACGCCCACATGAAGGGGCGCAATCTCGCCGTGATACATCTGCCTGCCGTCTGCTCGTTGCGGCGAATATGCACAATGTCGCAGGCGGATGACAGAGCCGTTTTCGTCGGCAAACGCCTTCCGACGGCGCGGCGCGGCTCAACCGGGCCGATATATCCGCAGGAACGCTTCGGCGGTGTCGCGGGTGCGATCGTCGATCTCCGCCGGCCCGTAGGCCCCGACAATGCCGAAGAGGCGCTTGAACACCTCGGCCTGGCAGAGCCGTTTTGACAAGTGGCTGCGCCTCCGTCCACACAGTAAAGCGACGTATGAAGGTGGATTTTAGAAGTTCATGAAAATTAGATTCATGGGTATACAAAACCTTATAAGCAATTTTCTAGACATCAGAGTTGAAAACTGATACATAGACTGACAGTCATTGAGGTCAGCGAGTGATGGTTCGTAAACCAATACGTAATCTGTTGACAGACAACAGCGGAGCAGTTGCGGTCATGATCGCGCTCAGCATGCCGCTCTTTGTCGGCGGACTCGGTTTCGGGGCGGAAACCGGGTATTGGTATTTCAACCAGCGCAAGTTGCAGAACGCCGCTGACGTTGCCGCCTACGCGGCGGCGACCGAGCTGCGGGCCGGACACAGCGCGGCGGATCAGGCGACGGCGGCGACGGCGGCGGCGGTCGAGACCGGCTATCTGGCTTCGCGCGGCGACATCGCGACCAGTTCGCCGCCGACGGGCGGCGCCTTCGCCGGCGACGTCTCGGCCGTCGAGATCGAGATCGAGGAGCGCTTGCCGCGACTGTTCAGCGGGCTCTTTGCCGACGGCGACGTGCGGCTCACCGGCCGGGCGGTCGCGCAAATCTCCGAGGGCGTCCCGACCTGCGTGCTGGCGCTGCATCCCGACAGGAGCGGCGCCGTCACGTTCACCGGGTCGACCGAAACCATTCTCGTCGGCTGCAACGTGCACTCGAACTCGATCGCGGAGGATTCGGTGGAGGTGACC
>JANOEW010000381.1:0-2200 GCA_031413475.1 Amaricoccus sp. | reverse complement strand
GACGACCCCGACAGCGGCGGGACCACCCCCACGAACGGGGGGGACGGCGGAGTGGGCGTCTCGAGCCTTCTCGATGGCAATCCCGGCACGGAGGGTGTCCCCGCATTGCTCGGTGGTAGCCCCGGGGCCGGCGAGCCTGCCGTGGCGGCCCTGTGCGTTGGCGGCACTGGCACAGCCGGGGCTCCGGGCGCCGACGGCGCTGCGGCGACGGGGATCGGTTCCCTGGGCGCGGGCGGCTTCCAGCCGGCCAGCGCCGCGCCCGGCTCACCCGGTCGCCCGGGCGGCGGTGGCGGCGGTGGCGGCGGTGGCAAGGCTTGCGCCGTCGGAATGAAAGGTCCAGGCGGTGGTGGCGGCGGCGCCGGTGGCTGCGGAGGCAAGGTTGTCGGAGCGGCCGGGCGGCCGGGGCGCTCTGCGATTGGGCTCCTCGCCTTTCAGGCCACCGTCAGCCTGCGCGAGGTGGACTTCAAGGTCGGCGACGCGGGCAAAGGACAGGACGGGCAGGCCGGACAGGACGGCGGCTTCGGGGGCGACGGTGGAGCCGGTCCGGACGCAGCCTGCACGGGAGGCCCTGGCGCCAACGGCACCAAGGCCGGCGGCGGCGGAGGCATCGGTCGTCACGCGGTTCCAGATCGACTTCTGAGCGTTCAGTCGATGCTGCCCTGCGCCGTTCCGGCGGCGCAGGGCACCTCGATCCAGAAGCAGGATCCGCGTCCGAGCTGGCTCTCGACGCCGATCTGACCGCCCATCGCTTGCAGCCAATGCTTCACGATCGCGAGCCCGAGCCCGGTGCCGCCCAGCGCGCGCGAGCGGCCGGGATCGACGCGGTAGAAGCGCTCGAAGATGCGCGGCAGGTCCTTGCGCGGAATGCCGATGCCGGTGTCCGCGATCTCGACGCGCAGCCGGTCGCCGGCGGCCGGCTGGATCCGCACGGCGACCTCACCGCCCTGCGGCGTGTACTTGATCGCGTTGTCGAGCAGGTTCATCAGTACGTGCTCGAGCGCGCGGCGATCCACCTGGGCGCAGCCATCGCCATCGGTCTCGACGCGCGCGACGATCTGGCCGCCGCGCAGCCGCGGGTCGAGCTCGCGCAGCAGCCTCTGTACGAGATCGCCGACGGCAACCCGTTCGGGCGCGAGCGGAACGCTGCCGCTTTCGATGCGCGACAATTCGAGCAGGTCGTCGACCAGTTCACCGAGGCGCCGCGCGTTGCCGAGGATCGCCTCGACGGCGTGCTTGGCGCCCGGCTCGGGCAACTCGGCGTCGGCGAGTCGCTCCGCGAAGCCGCGGATCGCCGTCAGCGGCGTCTTCAGCTCGTGCGAGGCATTGGCGACGAAGTCGCGGCGCACCGATTCGATGCGTCGCAGATCGGTGACGTCGCGAAACACCGCGACGGCGCCAGCGCGCGCGTCGCGACTCGGGAACGGCGCGACGCTGAAGCGCAGATGGCGCTCCGGCTGGGGGCCGATCGCGACCTCCTGCACCTGCGCCTCGCCCGCTTCGAGTGCCGCCTCGATCGCTGCGACGATCGGTGCCTGGCGCACGGCCTCGAGCAGCGAACGTCCTTCGAGCGCGGCGGGCGCGCTGAAGAGGTCGCGTACGCGCGGGTTGGCGAGCAGTACGCGCTGATCCGTGTCCACGACCAGCACGCCCTCGTCCATGGCGGTGATCACCGCCTCGAGGCGGCCCCGCTGCGTCTCGCTGGCGACCGTGCGCCGCTCGAGCGCCGTCGCCTGGTCGACCAGCAGGCGGGCCTCCCGGTCGCGACGCGAGTGGCCCGACGCCAGCAGGCGTTGTGCGATCAAGGCGCCGAGAACGCCCGCCGCGAGGGTCGCGAATGCGGGGCCCGGCCCGGCGCCGCTGGCGAAGGCGCCGACGGCGGCGAGGGCGGCCACCGCGAAGAGTGCGGCGCTCGAGGTCAGCATGGCCGGAGGATCGCGCGGAAGCCGCTACTCCGCGAAGCGGTAGCCAACGCCACGGACCGTCTCGATCAGATCGCCGCCCTTGCCCAGCTTCTCGCGGAGCCGCTTCAGGTGGGTGTCGATCGTCCGCAGCGTGACGGTGACGTCGGAGCCCCAGATCTCGTCGAGCAGCCGCTCTCGGGTCAGCACGCGGCCCGGCTTGCGCATCAGCGTGGCCAGCAACTGGAATTCCTTGGCGGTGAGGATCACCTCTTCCCCGTCCACGTGGCAGCGATGTCGGT
>JANOEW010000380.1:0-2467 GCA_031413475.1 Amaricoccus sp. | reverse complement strand
GCGTCGGCGGTGTGACCCGGGGTGGCCATTCGGAGGCGTGGGCTATGGAGAAGTTACGGACTTCAAACCGCGGGCCGATGGAGACCCCGATGACCAAAGCTCCATGCCGCTGATCGAGCTTCTGGTGCGGGGGTCGCCGAGGCTGTGCTGCAGCTGCTTATGGAGTTCGATGTCGAGAGCCTGATTGGCGGCGATACGAGCGCGGCGACGGTCGCCAGACCTGGCGCAACGACTCTCGCGACCGCGGACCGAAGGTGCGCATCGGCGCGCTGACCTGCGGACCCCGAAGCTGCGGCAGGGCTCGTACTTTCCCGGACTTCAGGCTACGCCTGAACTTCCCTTACCTTGACGGACCTGACCGTCCCTTGCGCCGCCTTGATGGCTGAGACGGGCGAATCAGTGCGGATGGGGAGCAGGATTGCAAAACGTCGGCAGGCGATATAGGGATCTTGTCCAATATGGGCTCTCTCGACAAGCTAAGGTCTGCGAAAAGCATGCGTGAAAACAAGGATAATTTGCAGCATCACTTCGAACATCTCAATAATGTATCTGAGCGGCTGAAGAATGCGAAACAGATATGTTTCATCTTGGATTCGATCGGCGTGGAGCCGCGCAGCGTCATCGACGTCGGCTGCGGCTACGGATTCTTCCTGGCCGAGGCGGGAAAAATCTGGCCGCTCGAACGGGTGCTCGGAATCGACGGCCCTTGGGTGGATCTGGAGCACCTTCAGTTCGAGAAGGATGCCTTTTGGGTGCGCGACTTGCACGCGCCGGTCCGGCTCGAGAACCGGTTCGACCTCGCGGTCTGTCTGGAGGTGGCCGAGCACCTGCGCGAGGCGGGCGCGCAGCAGCTCGTCGATCTGCTCTGCTCGGCGTCCGACATAGTGCTGTTCTCGGCTGCGATCCCGGGGCAGGGCGGCAAGGGCCATCTCAACGAGCAGTATCCGTCCTACTGGGCGGCGCGCTTCGCGGCGCGGGGCTTCGTGCCGATCGACATCCTCCATTCGATCGTCTGGACCAACAACACGCTCTTCCCGTGGTTCCGGCAGAACCTGCTTATCTTCCTCGACGAACGCCGACTGCCGGACTACCCGCAGTTCGAGGCGCATCGGACCCCGGCCGGACTGCTCGACCGCGTGCATCCCCACAACTTCCGCCGCCGGCTCAAGCAGCTCCGGGAGGCCCGCACCCGGGCGGATCGTCTCGAAGCGGAACTGTCGGCGCTCAGGAAAGGCTTGGAGCAGGGCGCTCCGCCGTGATCTTCGAGATCCACGACCATCTCGAGACGGTCAATTTTTTCGAGCTTGGGCTGCCCCCGCGGGAACCGCCTCGGCCGGTGACGTTCCGGGAGCCGGACTATCTTGACCGGTTCGACCACCAGGTCATGGTCTATGATTTCATCCGGACCGAGCGCGGGGTGATCGGCGTCTGCCCCGACCTGTCCACCTGCGCGGAACAGATCGCAACGACGCAGATCTTTGCTGAGCCGGGCGCTACGCCGGTGCCCCGAACGCTCTATAGCTTCGATCGGCACGCCCGCCTGGCCATGAAGGACATCCCCGCCTCCACCGTGGCGCTGCGGGTCGCGAGCCCCCGCGGCGAAAAGACGATCTACCCTGGCGCCGCCCGCCCCGAACTCTTCGACGGCCGGCGGTGCCTGCTCACCATCTCGAAGAACAACCGGATGGACTGGATTGTCGATTGGGTGAAGTTCCACGTCCGGACCGCTGACGCGGACGCCCTCCTGTTCTACGATAACGGGACGACGCTGTTTCCTCTCGCAGCGCTGGAGGAGGCGCTACGCGGTTCCGGCCTCGCTGTCCTGGTCGTCGTGCGCTGGCCGTTCAAATGGGGGCCGCTCGGCTTCCAGGTGCGGCACCGTCGGCGTTATTGGGATTCGAACTTCGGACAGATCGGCATGTTTGAGCACGCCCGTTGGCGCTACCTCGCGGAGGCGAAGTCGGTCCTTAACCTGGACGTCGATGAGCTTGCGGTCTCAACGGCGCCTGGCCGCGGCGTGTTCGACCTGGTCGAGGCCGACCCGGGCGGCTACCTCTGCTTCGAGGGGGTCTGGGTCGAGCACGCGCCGCCGCTGCCCTACGAACGGCGGCGACATCATGAATTCGTCCTGACCAACGACCCGCCTTCCGCTTCCCCGTCGAAATGGGCCTGCGTGCCCCGGCGCATTCCGGAAGGCGTCAACTGGGCGACGCATGCGCTGCGCACGGGCCACAAGACTCGGTTCCGCGGCGAGACGCTTACGGATGCGGTCGTCTTCTTCCACTTCCGAGGCGTCACCTCCGGCTGGAAGTCAGTCGCGGGAACGGGTCGCGCGCGTTCGGGAAAGCCATGGCATCGACGAAGTGGGTCATCTGGCCGTTCTCGTCGTCGGGGTCGTTTTTATTTTTTGGTTGTCCGTCTTTTTTTGCTAAATCTTTATTTCAAACTAACGACTAACAACGAACCA
>JANOEW010000379.1:0-5873 GCA_031413475.1 Amaricoccus sp. | reverse complement strand
CGGGGTGGCTGTGCTGGAAGGGAATGTCGAGGTAGGGCAGGATCAGCCCCTCCGCCATCAGCGGGATCAGGTCGCGGACGTGGGGGTAGGGGTAGACATATTGCAGCCGCACCCAGGCCCCGAGCGACCCGAGCGCGCGGGCGAGGTCGGTGACATGGGCGCGGACCGGCGCGCCGCGCCAGTCGCTTGCCGCGTGCCGCAGGTCGACCCCGTAGGCGGAGGTGTCCTGGCTGATCACGATCAGTTCGCGCACCCCGGCCTCGACCAGCCGCTCGGCCTCGCGCAGCACCGCGCGGGCCGGGCGGCTGACCAGGCGGCCGCGCATGTCGGGAATGATGCAGAACCTGCACGTGTGATTGCAGCCCTCTGAAATCTTGAGGTAACTGTAGTGGCGCGGCGTCAGGTGGACGGCGCTGGCGGGCAGCAGGTCGATGAAGGGGTTGGGCGCGGGCGGCACGGCGGCGTGGACGGCGTCAAGCACTGCCTCGTATTGATGCGGGCCGGTAACCGCGAGCACGCTGGGGTGGGCGCCGCGGATGAAGGCTTCGTCGGCCCCGAGGCAGCCGGTGACGATGACGCGGCCGTTCGCGCCCAGCGCCTCGCCGATCGCCTCGAGGCTCTCGGCCTTGGCGCTGTCGAGAAAGCCGCAGGTGTTGACGATTACCGCCTCGGCGCCGGCGTAGTCGGGCGAGATGGCGTAGCCTTCGGCGCGCAGGCGGGTGAGGATGCGCTCGGAGTCTACCAGCGCCTTGGGGCAGCCGAGCGAGACCATGCCGATCCGCGGCTGGCCCGGGCGCAGCGCGGTGGCTGTCCGGACGTCGATCTGGGCGTCGATCCGGGCGGCGGGCGCGCGGTCGGGGCGCAGATCAGGCGGGTTGCGGCTCATGCGTGGCGGTATAGCCGCCGCGGCATCGTTTGGAAATGGCCGGAGCGGTGACGCGAGGCGACGGGGCGGCGACGGTCCGTCGCCCCGTCGACCGGGTCAGTTCGCGACCTGCTGCGAGACGATGTAGGCAATGACCGCCTCGCGCTCCTCGGGCTTTTTCAGGCCGGCGAAGGCCATCTTGGTGCCCTTGACCGCGGTGCGCGGGTTCTCGAGGTAGGTAAACAGCGTCTCTTCCGACCAGACGGTGCCGGCGGCGCCGTATTCGATCATCCCGTCCGAGTATTTGAACTCGGGAAGCGTGCCCGCGGTTCGGCCGATCACGTCGGCGAGTTGCGGTCCGACCTTGTTCTCGGCGCCTTCGCCGACCTGGTGGCACGCGGCGCATTTCTTGAACACCTTCTCGCCTTCGGCGATCATGGCGTCGTCCTGGGCCAGGGCCGCGCCGGCTGCCCCGAAGGCAAGGGCCAGCGCGCTGGCAACGAGCAGTCTGTTACGCATTTCCATCCCATCCGATCTTGGTTGTCGTCCTGCAACCCGCTGCGGCGCGCCGCGTTCCGCAAGGAACCGCTGTCGGTCGAGCGATGTCGGACCATAGGCCAACGCCCGTGGAGCGCAACACAGACTTTCTGCACAAGGCCGCCCCGCGCGGAATTGACCCGCCCCCGCGCGCGGCCGATGATCGTAGACCCGTCGCCGGCGTCGGCGGCAGGGCGCGCCGCCGCCGTCGCGCCAGCCGGACGAGCCGCGCGGACGGGCGCCGCAACCCACCCTGGAGCAACCGCATGACCCGCCGCCTGATCTCCACCGGATCGTCGTTCGAGGCGGACTACGCCTACAGCCGCGCCCTCGTGCAGGGCGACTGGTGCTTCGTCGCGGGCACGACCGGCTACGACTACGCCGACATGACCATGCCCGAGGACCCGGGCGCGCAGGCGGCGAATGCGCTCGGCACCATCGGGCGGGCGCTGGCCGAGGCGGGCTTCGGCTTCGGGGACGTGGTGCGGACGGTGATCTACCTGACCGATCCGGCGGATCACCCGGCGATCGGGCCGGCGCTGCGCGCTGCGTTCGGCGCGGTGCGGCCGGCGAACTCGACGGTCGTCACGCGGCTGGTGCGGCCGGAGATGAAGGTCGAGATCGAGGTCACGGCGTTTCGCGGCTGAGCCGGCGGAACCGCAGGGCCATGACCGTCAGCGACACGACGCTGGCGATGGCGATCGCCTGGTAGACCCCGGCGAGCCCCTGGCCGAACGGGAAGGTCAGCGCCCAGGCGAGCGGGACCATCACCAGCCAGTAGCTGCCGAAATGCAGCAGCGTCGGGAACCAGGCGTCGCCCCGGCCGCGGCAGGCGTTGCTCATCACCGACTGGCCGCCATCGAAGACGGTCGCCAGCACCACCCAGATCATCACTGGCGCGGCGAGGCTGGCAACCGTCGCGTCGGGGGTGAAGACGCCGATCGCGCTGAGCGGGAAGGCGGCGTAGACGGCGGTGGCCGCGCCGGTGAAGAGCGCCGCGAGGCCGAGGCCGGTCCAGCCGGCCATGGCGATGCCGCGGCGGTCCTTGCGGCCCCAGGCGTTGCCGACCCGAACCTGGGTCGCGCCGGCGATGCCGTAGGCGATCATGAAGGTGAGCGCGAGGAACTGGAACAGCACGCCGTGCGCGGCGAGCGCCAGCGCGCCGAGCAGGCCGACGATCAGCGTGACCACGCTGAAGGCGCCCGCCTCGAAGAAGAACGAGGCGCCTGACGCGAGGCCGAGCCGCGCCTGCGCCGCGAAGGGCGGCGCGATCCCCGGGCTGCCGATCCCGTAGCGCCGACGCTCGGGGAAGGCGCGCACCACGTAGCCGGCCATGCCGAGCGCCAGGCCGGCGAAGACGAGCACGCTCGACAGCGCGCAGCCGACCGCGCCCAGCGCCGGGATCGGCCCGACCCCGAAGACGAACACGAGGTTCAGTCCGAGCTTCGCGGCGTTGGCGATCAGGATCGCGACCAGCGCCACGCCGGGCCGGTGCAGCGCCTCGAGCAAGGCGGCGCTGACGTAGTAGCCGGCGATGCAGGGCAGCGCGAAGGCCGCCACCCGCGTCACCCGCCCGGCACGCTCGGCGAGTTCGGGCGTCTGGCCGGCGGCGAGATAGAGCGTCTCGGCGAACTGGAGCGCCCCGGCGAGCAGCAGACCGAAGCCGACGCCGAAGCCGAGGCCGCGCAGCCAGATCCGCCCAGCCGCCGCGTCGTTGCCGGCCCCGGTCTCGCGTGCGACCAGCACCGGCACGCCGATCAGCAGGCCGATCATCATGCCGACCAGGCTGTCGTTGATCGCGAGGCCGAGCACGTAGTCGGCGAGCTGATCCGCCCCGGCGCGGCCGAGCACGATCACGTCGATGGTGAACATCGTGACGATGCCCACCCGCGACAGGATCATCGGCCAGGCGAGGACCAGGGTCCGGCCCACGTGTCGGCGCAGCGAGTTCGGGTTCGGCGCGATCGTGGTCATGGCTCGGCGGGGGCAAGGGACGGCGGGGGCAAGGTTCCGGGCCCTGCCGTAGCGGGGCCGCGCCGGTGGCGCAATGCCCGCCTCGGGCGGCGGTCAGGCGGCAGGGACCGCGGGCGCCGCGCGCTGCGCCAGCGCGAGGTTGGCCACCGCGACGAGCGCGCAGAGCCCGCCGACGACCCCGAGCGCGCCGAGCCCGAAGCGGGCGATCACCAGCCCGCCGATCGCCGAGCCGCCGGCGGCCCCGAGGTAGATCGCCGCGGCGTTCAGCGCCAGCACCACGCTGGGGCGGTCGGGCGCGAGGCGGATGAGCTGGGCCTGCTGCGGGGCCATGAAGCTCCAGCCGCAGACCGACCAGACGAAGGCGAGCAGGAACAGCAGCGGCGCCGGCAGCGGCAGCGTCGAGAGCAGCGGCATCAGCGCGACCTGCGCCAGCGCGAGGCCGAAGAGGGTCCGCCGCGGGCCGACGCGGTCGGCCAGCCGCCCGCCGATCAGGTTGCCGACGACCGCGCCGAGGCCGAAGGCCAGCAGGGTCGCGGCGATGCCGGGGCCCTCGAAGCCCATGGTCGCGGTCAGGAGCGGCGCGAGGTAGGTGAAGGGCACGTAGATCGCCCCGAGATAGGTGGCGGTGAAGAGCACCGCGACCAGCGTGCGCCAGTCCGCCAGCGCGGCCCCGAGCGTTGCGAGACGGGTCGGCTGGAAGGCGAGGTCGGGCGGCGTCAGCCGCCAGAGCCCGACCAGCACCGGCACGGCCAGCGCCGCGACTGCGAAAAAGCTGACCGGCCAGCCGAAGGCGTAGGCGGCGAAGCCGCCCGCCGGCACGCCGAGCACCTGGGCGAGCGTCAGGCCGAAGAAGACGTTGGAGAGCGCCGCGCCGCGCCGCTCGGGCGGGCTGCACGAGACCGCGACGGCGGCGGCGTTGGGGGTGAAGAGGCCGGCGCCGAGCGCCGCCAGCACCCGTGCGGCAAACAGCGCGGGCGGCGTCGGCGCGAGGGCCGAGAGGACGGCCGCGAGCGCGAAAATCCCGAGCCCGACGATCAGCACCGTGCGCCGCGGCCAGCCGCCGGTCGCGGCCACCGCGACCGGCGAGGCGACGGCGTAGGCGAGGGCGTAGACCGTGAGCACCAGCCCAGCTTCAGCGGCGCTGACGCCGAAGCTGTCGGCCATCGGGTTCAGCATGCCGATCACCACGAAGGCGCCCATCCCGATCACGAAATTGCCGGCGGAGAGCAGCGCGATCAGCATCGCCTCAGCCCAGCCCCGCGCCGGGGTGTTCGAGGATCACCGGCACGATCAGCTCCTCCTCGTCGGTCAGGTGGCGGTCGAGCAGCCGCCCGAAGCGCGCGAGCGCCGTATGCAGCGCGCCCGCCGGCGCGAGGTCCGCGGGCGCCGCAGCCAGCCCGCGCAGCGTGGCGTTGGCGCGGTCCGCCAGCGTCACGATGCCCTCGTGCAGCGCGTGGTGGTCGGCGTCGAGCAGGTCGAACCCCGCGCCGAGCCGCGGGTCGAGCGCGCGCAGCAGCGGGAAGTAGTGCGCGTCCTCGACGTGGTGATGGCCTTCGAGCTCGTTGAGGTAGCGCCCGCCGAGTCGTGCGATCCGGCGGCCCGACGCGGTCGGGTCGGCCGCGCGGTCGATGAGCGCCGCCGCTTCGGCCGCGAGCTCGGCCTGCAGCCGGCGGAACATCAGGTGCCGGTCGAGCCAGAAGCGCGTCAGCGCGGTGAAGTGCGGGTGCGCCTCCCACCCCGGTCGCGGGTGGCGCGCCAGCAGCGCCCGCAGCGCCTCGGGCAGGCCCGGGCGGTCCTCGAGCGCCGTCTCCATCAGTAGGGGTCCGCGCCCGCGATGGCCCGGGTCAGCGCCGCATGCGGCCAGCCGCCGGCCCCGCCGCGCGCCTCGATCTCGGCGAGTTCGGCCGCCGCCGCGTCGGCGTCGCCCTGCTCGACGTGGAAGATGCCGCGGTAGGCGCGCGCGAGCAGGAAGTCGGGGTCCTGCGCCAGCGCGGCGGCGTAGAGCGCGAGGCCCTGTTCGACGCGCCCGGACTTGCGGTGCGCGAAGCCCATCACGGTCAGGGCGCACGGGCCTTCGGGGTCGCGCATGGCCCCCGCCACGCGCAGCGCGTCGTCGTAGCGGCCGGCGTAGGCGAGTTCGCGGGCTGCCGCGAACAGCCGGTCGTCGTCGAGCACGCCGCTCTCGGGTTCGACGCAGCGCGAGGTCACGTCGTCCCAGACCTCGCCGTCTTCGCAGAGCGTGGTGGTCGGGGTCGGCGGCGGCGGGGCGTCGTCGTCCTCGAGCACCGCCAGCGCGGGCGTTGCGGCGAGCAGGAGCGCGAGCGCGGTTCGGGTCATCGGCGTTCCGAGCAGGACGGGCGGCGGGATTCGCCGCACGAGTTTCCCCGTTCCGGCTGGCGTCGGCAACGTCTCAATGGGATGCACGCCACGCCGCCGCCGTCGTTGCGCCGCGCCCGCGCCCGCGCCGGCCTCGGGGCGCTCGGCTGCGCCCGCGTTC
>JANOEW010000378.1:0-1770 GCA_031413475.1 Amaricoccus sp. | reverse complement strand
ACCGCGCCCCAGCCGGTTGCGGCCTGATCAGCCCCTGCGGCTGCTTCAGCCCCGGCGTCGCGCGCCGCTGCGCCCGCACTTCCGGCAGCGGCTGCGGTGTCGTCCAGTTCGGTGTTCAGGGCATCCGCCGAACCGGCGGCATCTGCCAACGCGGCTTCCGCCTCCGTCCCGGTGCCCGTCACCGCGTCGCGCAGCGCCTGCCAACTGGCCAGCGGACGACCCGCAGCATCGGCCAGCATTCCTGCCGCCTCGCGATAGCCGTCGGCCCGGCCACGCGCATCATCGGCCATCGCGCCAAGCCCAAGGTCGGGCGGCTCGAGGTAAGTCTGCGACAGCGCGGCCGAGAAGGCATCCGCTGCAGCAGCCCCGGCGGCGGTTGCGGCACCCTCGAATGGGTTGCCGATCCGCGCCAGTTCCACCGGGTCCAGCGTGCCGATCCGTACCCCGCCTTCGCCCACCGCCCAGTCCGGCAACAGGTCCAGCGCGGCGTTCAATCCGTTGATGAAATTGTTGATGCGCGTGACGACGCCGTTCAGCATCGCCTCGACACCCGAGATCAGCCCGTTCGCGGCCTGGAATGCGAAGTCGCCAATGGCGCCGGGCAGACTGCCCCAGATCGCTACGGCGGCATCATAGGCCCCTTGGAAGATGGCGGCGGTCCGGTCGCCGAAACTGACGACGCCCGCGATGGTGGCCTCGAGCGCCGACAGCCCGGCCGCCTTCAGCCCCTCCCATCCTGCGGCCATGTTGGCGAATGCGGCGTCGAGCGCGAGGCCGATGCGTGACCACACCTCCGATGCCAGATCGCCCAGCAGCCGGAACGCCTCGCCCACCCCGCCGACACGGGTCACAAGTTGCGAGAACTGATAGACCAGTTCCCCGGCGCCGACGATCAGCGCGCCGATCCCGGTCCGGATCAGCGCCCCGCGCAGGAAGACCAGCGCCGTGGCGAGGCCGCGCACCGACAGGGCAGCAACGGCCAACCCGGCCACCCAGCGACCCGCCATGAAGGCGGCGAAGGTCGCGGCATAGGTGGCAAGCCGTGCGAGGTTGTCAAAGACGGAAGTGATCGCGCCGCCGATGGGCCCGGTGCTGCGGGCCATGTCGGCCAGCGCATTCGCCACCGTTTCAAGCGCTGGAGCGACGGCGGCGGTCAGGCGGTTGGTGAGGCCCAGCCAGATCAGGCTCAGCTTGGCGATGGCATCGCCGGTGCGTTCGATCTGGGCCGCGTCGGCCGCGCTGACCGCCGCCCCGAAATCCTGCACATCCTGTGCCGCCTCGCGCAAGGTCGCGGAGTCGATGCGCAGGAACGCCAGTGCGGCGCGATCGCCGAACAGGTCGGATGCCACGGCAGCGCGTTCGGCCTCGGGCACGAACTGGTTCAGGGCCTCCTGAATGGCGACGATGCGTTGATCGAGCGGCAGCGCTTGCAATTCGGCCGCCGTCAGGTTCAGGCGTTGCAAGGCCGCGACGGCCGATCCCGATCCAGTCGCGGCCTCCGAAAGCCGGGTAGTCAGCTTTTTCGTGGCCTGTTCGATCTCGCCTATCGAGACCCCGGCCAGCTCGCCAGCCCATGTCAGCACCTGCAGGCTTTCGACGGTGGTCCGGAGCGAGGCCGCCATGTCGGCCTGTGCACCGATCACGTCGAGCCCTGAGCGGACCATCGCGACGCCCGCAGCGGCTGCGGCGGCCGTCACCGCCACCAACGCGATCCCGGCCTTGCGAGCGAAGCTGCCGAGGCGGGCATTGGCCAGTTCCATCTCGGAGGAC
>JANOEW010000377.1:0-2413 GCA_031413475.1 Amaricoccus sp. | reverse complement strand
GAGTCGCACGCGTGCGACTCCGGTCAAGCCGTTGAAACAAAATAGTAATCTGCGCGGTCGTAACGAAGTTTTAAGTAGCGTTGACGTGCTCGTGCGCAGGTGGGTCAGAGCCGGTCGGCGAGGCGGCGCATCGTGGCGCGGTAGCGGGCCTCGATGCGGTCGCGGGCGATGTGGCGGCCGTCCTGGACGCTGAGGCGGCCGGCGGACCAGAGCTCGCGGACCGAGTTGGAGGGGGCGGCGAAGATCCAGGCGTCGAGCCAGTGCGCGGGGGCGAGGCCGGCGAAGGCGAGGTGGTCGGCGTCGAGCGCGACGAGGTCGGCGAGGCGGCCGGGGCGGATCGCGCCGGAGGGGCGGGCGAGCGCCTGGGCGCCGCCGGCGAGGGCGCGGGCGTAGAGCGTGGCGCCGACCGAGCCGGGTTCGGTCAACAGCACGTTGCGGGCCTTGTCGCGCAGGCGCTGGCTGTACTCGAGCTGGCGCAGTTCGTCGGTGACGGAGATGCGGACGTTCGAATCCGTGCCGAGGCCGAGGGCTCCGCCGGCCGCGAGGTAGCGCGGGCCGTCGAAGATGCCGTCGCCGAGGTTCGCCTCGGTAACCGGGCAGAGGCCGGCGACCGCGCCGCTACGGGCCAGGGCCTCGGTTTCGGCGGGCAGCATCTGGGTGGCGTGGATCAGGCACCAGCGCGGGCCTACGGCGTGGTTGGCGAGCAGCCAGTCCACCGGGCGGGCGCCGAGCCAGGCTTCGACGTCGGCGACCTCCTGCGGCTGTTCGGCGGCGTGGATGTGGACGGGACCGTACGGATGCGCGGCGAGGAGCGCTGCGAGCGTCTCGGGGGTGACGGCGCGCAGGCTGTGCGGCGCAACGCCGAGGCGGGCGTCGGGCGGCAGCGCGCGGGCGGCGGCCTGCGTGGCCTCAACGAGGCGGGCGAAGCGGTCGAGGTCGCAGCCGAAGCGCAGTTGTCCGCCGGCGAGGGGCTTCGCACCGGCGCTGCCGTAGGCGTAGAACACCGGCAGGTGGGTAAGGCCGATCCCGGTGTCGAGCGCGGCGGCAAAGATGCGGGCGGCGAGCTCGGCGGGGTCGGCGTAGGCGGTCCCTCCGGGGGCGTGGTGCAAGTAGTGGAACTCGGCCACGGCGGCGAAGCCGCTTTCCTGCATCTCGACGAAGGCGAGGGCGGCGATCGCCTCGACGTCGTCGGGGTCGAGGTGCTCGAGGAAGCGGTACATCAGCGCGCGCCAGGTCCAGAAGCTGTCCGGCTCGGGGCCGCGGTGCTCGGTCATGCCGGCCATGGCGCGCTGGAAGGTGTGGCTGTGCAGGTTCGCGGGCGCCGGCAGCAGCAGGCGAGGCGGGCCGCCGGGGTCGGGGGCGCCGGGGGTGACGGCGGCGATGGTTCCGTCGGCGGCGATCTCGACGGCGATGTCGTCGGCCCAGCCGTCGGGCAGGAGGGCATGGCGGGCGAAGATCGTCGGCATCGGGCGCTCCCGCTCGGCTTCATGGCCGCTGGCGGCGCAAGCACCTTCGGGCCTATGCTGCCCGAAAACCAGAGGGAAGCCGTGGCCGCACGCGACCGATTGCTGACCAACGCCCGGGTGGCGACCATGACGCGCAGCGGCGCGCCGTACGGACTGGTCGAGCGCGGGGCGGTGGCGATCCGGGATGCACGGGTGGCGTGGGTCGGGCCGGAGGCGGACGCGCCCGGCGGACTGGCGAGCGAGGACCTCGGCGGGCGGCTGGTCACGCCGGGGCTGGTGGACTGCCACACGCATCTGGTGTTCGGCGGCGATCGGGCGCGGGAGTTCGAGCTGCGGCTGGAGGGGGCGTCCTACGAGGCGGTCGCGCGGGCGGGCGGCGGCATCGTTTCGACCGTGCGGGCGACGCGGGCGGCCTCGGAGGCGGCGCTGCTGGCGGGGGCGCTGGCGCGGACGGACGCGCTGATCGCGGAGGGGGTGACGGCGCTCGAGATCAAGTCGGGGTACGGGCTCGACCTCGAGACCGAGCTGCGGATGCTGCGGGTCGCGCGGGCGGTGGGGCGGGCGCGGGCCGTTCGGGTACGGGCGACGTATCTGGGCGCGCATGCGGTGCCGCCGGAGTTTGCGGGGGATCCGGACGGGTATCTCGACGCGGTCGCCCTTCCGGCGCTGGAAGCCGCCGCCGGCGAGGGGCTGGTGGACGCGGTGGACGGGTTCTGCGAGGGGATCGGGTTCTCGCCGGCGCAGACCGCCCGGGTATTCGAGCGGGCGGGGGCGCTGGGCCTGCCGGTGCCGCTGCATGCGGTGCAGCTGTCGCCCCGCGGGGGGGCGGCTTTGGCCGCGGGGTACGGGGCGTTGTCGGCGGATCATCTGGAGTATCTCGACGACGCGGGGGTGGCGGCGATGGCGGCGGCGGGGACGGTGGCGGCTGCGGCGGGGGCGGCGACTGA
>JANOEW010000376.1:0-2169 GCA_031413475.1 Amaricoccus sp. | reverse complement strand
TCTCGACCGGGCGGTTCATGCAGCGCGGCAGGCTGCGCAACGGGCCCTGCGGCGCGTTGGTCTCGGTAAAGATCCCGGCAGGTTCCTGGGGGGCCGGCGCGCCGTTGATGTGGAGGATGCCGCCGCGCATCTCGATCGTGTCGCCGGGCAGGCCGATCAGCCGCTTGATGTAGTCGGCGCCGTTCGAGGGGTGCTTGAACACCACGACGTCGCCGCGGTCGGGCGGGGAGGCGAGGACGCGGCCCGAGAAGGGGCAGAGCGAGAACGGGCAGGAATGGCGGGAATAGCCGTAGGCCATCTTGTTGACGAACAGAAAGTCGCCGATCAGCAGGGTGGGCAACATCGAGCCGGATGGGATCCAGAACGGCTGGAAGAACAGGGTCCGGATCAGGCCGGCCAGCAGCAGGGCATAGACGATCGTCTTGATCAGCTCGACGATCCCGCCCTTGGTCTTGCTCGTGGTCGCCATGCCGGCCTCGCCCGTGGATGCGCCCGCGTTGTGGCGGCTGGCCCCGGGGCTGTCAAGGCGAGCCCGCTCACGGCCGCGGGGGCGCAGTCAGCGACGCGGCGCGGCCATTCAGCGTGAATATTACCTTATGTCATTGATAATAAGAGACTACTGAAATGGCTGGCAGCCATCGGCCGGCGGGCGGTCAGGCCCGCGGCCGGTGGTCTTCGGGCTCGGGCGGCCACAGGCCGGGCTGGTCGAGCGGCAGCGCCTCGATCACCACGAAGGCCTGCGCCCAAGGGTGGTCGTCGGTGAGGGTGAGGTGGATCACCGCGCGGTATCCGACCGGGGTCAACTCGGCGAGGCGGGCGTCGGCCCAGCCGGTCAGCCGCATGAACGGCTGGCCGCCGCGGCGGTTCAGGACGCCCATGTCCTTCCAGGCGATGCCCATGCGCAGCCCGGTGCCGAGCGCCTTGGAGCAGGCCTCCTTGGCCGCCCAGCGTTTGGCGTAGGTCGCGACCCGCTGCGCCCGGCGCTCGGCGGTGGCCTGCTCGACCGGGGTAAAGACCCGGTCGAGGAACCGCGCGCCGAAGCGGCCGATGGTGCGTTCGATCCGCTCGATGCTGGCGAGATCGGCGCCGATGCCGAGGATCATCCGTCGTTTGCCCGGTGGCCGACCGCAGGCGCCCCGCACGAAGCTCGGATCGACGTGAAACGACCTGGGCGAACGCTCATTCCTTCGGCTCGGATGGCGCCGCGCGTGCCGGATCGAAGGTCAGGAGCAGCGTGTAGCCGGTGTAGACGGCGAGGCCGCTCGCGAGCATCGCCCAGACCGGCGAATGGGTCAGCCATTCCATCCCCGCCCAGAGCACGCAGACCGTCACCACGGCGATCCGGCGCCAGCGCGGCGCGAAGAACGGATGGCTCGGGTCGAGCAGCTTCATGCCGGCAGTTCGCGGACCGGCGCGTCGCCTGTCAAGACCGCGCTGACGCGCGAGCGGACGGGGACATCGGTGACCGACCACATCCCGACGCGCGACGCCGACATCAGGCGCGACGCAGCCGGCCGCCCGCGGCGAGGATGACGCCGATGATGATCAGCCCGGTCAGGATCAGCCGGACACCGGCTCCGAGGCCGTAGGTGTTCAGCATCGACACGACGAGGAACATGAACAGCGACGCGCCCCAGATCCCCGGCACGTTGGAATCGCCGCCGGCGACCGATGTGCCGCCGATCACCACCACCGCGATCGACATCAACAGGTATTCGGCCCCCATGTTCAGCGCGGCGCCGCCGGAGAAACACGCCAGCAGAAAGCCGCACAGCGCCGCGAGCACGGCGCAGAACGTATAGGTGACGACGCGCACGCCCTCGACCGGCGTCCCGGCGAAGCGGGCGGCGCGCTGGTTCTGGCCGATCGCCAGCGCGTAGCGGCCGTAGAGGCTGCGCTCGAGCAGCCACCAGCCGACCACGGCGAGGACGACGGCGACCAGCGCCAGATTCGGCGCCCCCAGCGTCGTGCCGGTGGCGAACTCGGCGAGGCTGGGCGGCGGCTTGATCCGCAGCCCGCGGTTGGTCCAGATCGCCGTCGACATCACGATGAAGCTGGTCGAGAGCGTGGCGATGATCGGCGGGATCCTCAGGACGCGGATCAGCGCGTAGTTGCCGAGGCCGACTCCGACGCCGACCCCGAGCGCGGCGGCGAGGCCGATGAACTCGG
>JANOEW010000375.1:0-3049 GCA_031413475.1 Amaricoccus sp. | reverse complement strand
ACGATAGGCGGCCTCAGATTGCCCCGCAGGCCCTCAGCAGAGGGTGGCCGGATGCCCGTGGAACGGGCGGCCGGATCGCCGTGGAATGGGTGGCCGGATGTTCATGGAACCGGTGGCCGGATCATCGTGGTGCACGCAGGTATCGTCGTTCATGGCGTATCGCTCCTTCGGGAGGTTCTGGCAGGCTTCGAACACCCGCCACGATACGCCGCCTTCTCAGGCCCCATCACCCAGTTTCGGCCATAGCTCTGCGGCAGGTCCATGCAGAAGAAGTGGATCTTCTGCCGAACGCCGCCGATCACACCCACCGCCTCGCCGAAGTCCACCTGCGCGTGACCGGGCGGATGGCTCAGCGGCACGAAGGTCTCCCGCAGCCGTCCGCGACGAGGCGACCTGTCGCCGGCTGATGACCGTTCCGGGCGTCGGGCCGATCACCGCGCTCGCCTTCCGCGCCACCGTCGACGACCCGGGCCGCTTCGCGAAGTCCCGCGCCCGTCGGCGCCCATCTGGGGCTGACGCCGGCGCGATACCAATCGGGATAGACCGACATCCACGGCCGGATCAGCCGATGCGGTGACGAACTCGCGCGAACCGCGCTCTACGAGGCGGCGCACACCCTGCTTGTGCGTAGCACGAAATGGTCGAGCCTGCGCGCCTGGGGGATGGAGGTGGCCCGCCGCCGCGGCATGGCCCGCGCCCGCGTCGCCGTGGCGCGCAAGCTCGGCGTCATCCTGCACCGCATGTGGCGCGACGGCGCCGACTTCCGCTTCGGCAAGGCGCCGACCGCAGCCACCGCCTGACGCCCAGCCAGAAGGAGATCGACAGAAAACCCCGATACGCGCTTCCGACCGCGCGGCCGAGATCGTTCCCATGGGGACGATGGGCGCAGTGATACCGCTGAGAACCTCGACCGACGCGACCCGTGTCGCCGACGTCGTGAGACAGATTGGGACGCCACGCTCTCCTGACCCCATCATGCGGCGGTCCTGCGCCGACCGCGAAGAGAAGCGAGAGACCCATGGGCGCGATGACAGCCGGCGGACGGAAAAAGCAGATAAAAAAGCACGGAGCAGCTTGACCCAATCAACCCCAATCAGAGAAGGCTCTCAGAGCCGAGCGCCGGTGCCAGCGTCGAAGACATGCGCGCGCCGCGCGTCGATCCGGAGCAGGATCTCGTCGCCGGGCTGGACGTCGAGCCGGTCCTTGACCACCATGTCGATAGGGTTGGTGCCGAGCCTGGCGAAGACCTGCGTCTCCGATCCGGTCGGCTCCAGCACCGATACACGCGCCGGCAGGCCGCCATCGCCGATCGCGATGTGCTCGGGCCGGATGCCGAAGACTACCGGTCGCCCGGCCTCGGCCGGCACGCCCCCGTCGAGGGGGAGCACCGCGCCGCCATCGGCGATGACCACCTGCCGCCCGTCTACCGAGGCGATCCGGCCCTTGAGGAAGTTCATCGCCGGCGAGCCGATGAAGCCAGCGACGAAGATGTTGGCGGGACCGTCGTAGAGCGCGAGCGGATGGCCGATCTGCTCGACCCGGCCGTCACGCATGACGACGATCTTGTCGGCCATGGTCATCGCCTCGATCTGGTCGTGGGTGACGTAGATGATCGTTGTCTTGAGGCGCTGGTGCAGCTCCTTGATCTCCACACGCATCGCCACGCGTAGTTTGGCGTCAAGGTTCGAGAGCGGTTCGTCGAAGAGAAAGACCTGCGGGTCGCGCACGATGGCGCGGCCCATGGCGACGCGCTGGCGCTGGCCGCCAGATAGCTGCTTGGGATAGCGGTCGAGGAGGTGCCCGAGAGCGAGGATCTCAGCGGCCCTCCCAACTTTGGCCTGGATCTCGGACTTGGGCGCGCCCTTGATCATCAGCGCGAAGCCCATGTTCTCGGCGACGGTCTTGTGCGGGTACAGCGCGTAGGACTGGAACACCATCGCGATGTCGCGGTCCTTGGGCATGACGTCGTTGACCAGTCGCCCTCCGATCCGGACCTCCCCGCCCGAGATCACCTCCAGCCCTGCGATCATGCGCAGGAGCGTGGACTTGCCGCAGCCCGAAGGCCCGACGAGCACCACGAACTGGCCATCCTCGATCTCCACGCTAACGCCGTGCATGACCTGCACTGCGCCGTAGCGCTTCACGACGTTCTTGACGGTTACCTCGGCCATCACCGTACCCTATTGCGGCATTTCGATCTGCATCTTCACCTCGCCCTTTGGGGCGGAGGCGGCGATCTCGAATGCCTCGACGCTCTCGTCAAAGCCGAAGGTGCGGGTGATCAGAGGCTTCACGTCGATTGAGCCCGAGGACAGTATCGCAATGCACCGGGGGAAGACGTGGGCGTAGCGGAAGACGTGCTCGACACGCGCCTCGCGCACCATCGCCTTGCCGACATCGTAGGCGATGGGCTCGCTTTGGCCGCCGATGAAGACCACGCGGCCCCCCGGGCAGAGCGGGTCGAACACGCCGGCTGCGCCGCGGGGATTGCCGGAGCACTCGATGACCGCGTCGGCTCCCCACCCCTCGGTGGCGTCGAGCACGGTCTGGGCCAGGTCCTGGCGCGCGACGTTGATAGGAGTGATGGCCCCGAGCGAGGCGGCGAGCGCGAGCTTGGCCTCGTCCACGTCGGAGACATAGACCCGGGCGCAGCCCGCGGCCAGAATCGAGAGCGCGGTTACGAGGCCGATGGGGCCGGCGCCGATCACGACGCCGATGTCGCCGGGCTTGATCGCGGCCTTGGTGGCGCCGTGCACGCCGACCGCCAGCGGCTCGACCATCGCCGCCTCAGCGAAGGAGACGTTGTCTGGAAGCTTGAAGGTGAATAGCTCGGGGTGGACGACGGTCGGGCGGAGTACTCCGTGGATGAAGTCGAGGCCCGCCACTGCTGAAGGAAGGGGGAGCTGAGTCCAGCGGCCGACGGGGCCGCTCGCGTCAGCCTCGAGGCGGAACAACCCCGCGGGTGAGAGCGCGAGCTGTTGACCGCAGGTCTGCGCGAAGTCCACCGCTTCGGCGCCGGGCAGGGGCGTCGAGATGCGCACGCGGCTGG
>JANOEW010000374.1:0-2229 GCA_031413475.1 Amaricoccus sp. | reverse complement strand
ACGCCGCCATCGCCGGATTTGCGCCAGGCTCCGAGTTGACCCGCGAGACGCAGATGCTCCTGCGCGACCTGCGCAGCGCGGCGCAGTCGGTCAACGCGCTCGTGCTCGCGCTCGAGCGCCGGCCCAACTCGGTCCTGTTCGGGAGATGACGATGCGCCCCTTGCCTCCCCTTGCCCTGGCGGCGGCGCTGGCGCTCGCCGCCTGCGCCGGGCGCCCCGACGATTATCTCACGCCCCCGCCCACCGCCGGCGCCCGCGCCACCGCCTCGGGCAGCCTCGGGGTCGCGGACGTGAACCTGCCCGCCTATGCCGAGACCGTCGAGATCGCCGTCCTCACCGAGACCGGCGCCGTGCAGCTCACCAAGGACGCGCTCTGGGCCGACACCCCGCGCCGCGCCCTCACCCGCCACCTCGTCGCGTCGCTGCAATCCCGACTGAGCGGCCAGATCGCGACCGAGCCCTGGCCCGCGTTCGACCCGCCGGCGTTGCGCCTCGAGGTGTTCGTCGACCGCATGGTCGGCGCGCCCGAGGGCCCGTTCCAGTTCTCCGGCCAATACGTCATCGTGTCGAACGCGTCGGGCCGGGTCGTCTCCTCGGACCGCTTCGCCCTGACCTTGCCGCCGCAAGGTTCCGGCTATCAGGGCCTGATCGATGCCCACGCCCGCGCCATCGAAGCCCTCGCCGACCAGATCGCCACCCGCATCGCCCGCTCCGGCGGCGTCGCCTAAAGTCGTCGTTAACGAAGCGTCAGGACTCTCAGGCGCATCGAATCTTTCGTGTTCAATGTCTTGACGCCGTCGCACGCGTGCGACGTGCGACTGTCGCGCCCCGCGCACCCGATCACAGGCTGCGCCGCGCCGCCAGCGCCGCGCCGATCGTGCCGTCGTCGAGATAATCGAGCTCGCCGCCGATCGGCACGCCCTGCGCCAGCGAGGTGACCTTGACCCCGGAAGACTCCAGCGCCTCGGCGAGGTAGTGCGCCGTGGTCTGCCCGTCGACCGTGGCGTTCAGCGCCAGGATCACCTCGGTCACGCCCTCCTGGCCCAGCCGCGCCATCAGCCCCGGGATCCGCAGCGCCTCCGGCCCCATTCCGTCGAGCGCCGACAGGACGCCCCCCAGCACGTGATAGCGCCCGCGGAACGCCCCGGCCCGCTCCATCGCCCACAGATCGGCCACCGTCTCGACCACGCAGACCTCACCGATCGCGCGTCGCGGATCGGCGCAGACCGCACAGAGCGGGGTCGTCGCGACGTTGCCGCAGCGCTCGCAGTCGCGCACCGTCGCGGCGACTTCCGCCAGCGCTGCCGCCAGCGGATCGAGCAGCGTCGCGCGCCGCCGGATCATCGCCAGCGCCGCCCGCCGCGCCGACCGCGGACCGAGACCGGGCAGCCGCGCCAGCAGCGCGATCAGCCGGTCGACCGCCGCCGCGCCCTGATCCGCCACACCCGCCTCAGAACGGCAGCTTCATGCCCGGCGGCAGTTGCAGCCCCTCAGTGACACGGCCCATCTCCTCGGCCGCCGCCGCCTGCGCGCGGGCCTGCGCGTCCTGCACCGCCGCGACGATCAGATCCTCGACCACCTCGCGCTCCTCCGGCCGAAACAGCGAGGGATCGATCGCCAGCGCCTTGAGTTGGCCCTTCGCCGAGGCGGTGGCGCGCACCAGCCCCGCCCCCGCCTCGCCGACGACCTCGATCGCGTCGAGCCGCACCTGCGCCTCGGCCATCTTGGCCTGCATCTCCTGCGCCTGCTTCATGATCTTGGCCATGTCGCCGAGCTGACCCAGTCCCTTCAGCATTGTCCTACTCCTCGTCGAAGGGATCGAGCGGATCCCACGCGTCCTCATCTTCCGGCGGCGGCGGCGCGCCAGGCGCGACCGCCTCGGGCGGCCGCACGTCCCGGATCGTCGCGCCGGGAAACGCCGCCAGCACCGCCTGAACCAGCGGATGCGCCTCGGCCCGGCGCATCAGGTCGCCGCGCCGCGCCGCGCCCACCTCCGCGAGCGTCGCGCCGCCGCCGGCCCCGACCACGCTCACGCCCCAGCGCGCCCCGGTCCAGGCCTGCAGCCGTTGCGCGCGCCTCCTCGGCGTCCGCGATCCCTTCGACCCCGCCGAGAACGCCGACGGCGCCACCCGCCACCTCGCCCAGCTCTGGCGCCGCTACCACGGCGACCGCCGCCGCGTCGCGGCCGCCTACAACGCCGGCTCCGGCGCCGTCTCCCGCACTGGCCCCC
>JANOEW010000373.1:0-1604 GCA_031413475.1 Amaricoccus sp. | reverse complement strand
GTCGCGGCCGTCGGGACGGGCGCCGGCCAGGCGCGGGCGAGGGTCTTGCCGGCGAGATCGACGCCGATCGCCAGCAGCCGACGGGCGCGGCGACGTTGCCTAGCGAACATTCGGCGACGCTCCCTCGGACCGAGCCTCCGTCGTCATCGCCGCCTCGCCTCCTCTCGCCAGCCGAAGAGTCCAGGGCGACAAGCTACTCCGCCGTCGCGCGTCGGACAACCGGCTGGTCGGACCCCGCACGGGGATCGCTTGCGTTGCGTAGACGAACTCGCCCGAGGGCGGGATCAGCGTAACGGCGCGGACCAGCCCCTCGGCGGTGTCGGGCTCGGCGAGCGGGCGGAAGACCTCGAAGCAAAGCTGCGGCAGGCCGTTGGCGTAGCGCTCGAGCGGCAGCTCTTCGAAGACGACATAGGCAGTGCCGTGGTAGGCGGGCGTCGCCTCCACGCCCATCTTCGCCGCGATCAGCGGATCGAGCGCCTGCGCCTCGTCGCACGGATGCCAGCGCCAGGTGACGCCGGCGAAGTCCATGGCGTCGCTGGCGGCTCAGATGCGGCCGATGCCGGTGATCGGGCCCTCGCAGAGCGCCAGGGCGAGGGATGCCTTTTCCGGAACATCCGATCACGCGTTCCGACGACATCCGATCGCCGATTCCGGAGTATCCGGTCACTTTGGTCGTCGCCGCTGAGCGTGGTTTCGTGATGTCAGTCGTCCTTCTTCTGGTCAAGCGCTGCTGCAGGCCGTCCCCGTCATCAAATGGGAGGGCCCCGCGCGCGGCGCGGCGTGCCGATTTCGTGGCTGACGCGGCGGCGCGCGCGGGAGGGACCTGTTGATGCACGGGGGCGGGCGTGGAGTGGAGCGCGGCGATCATGGCTGGGCTGCGCGGGCTCGGCGGGGGCCTTGAGCTTGCGCATCGAGGGGCCGTCGAGGTCGAGACGGTAGGCGGTGTGGACCAGGCGATCGAGGATGGCGTCGGCGAAGGTGGGCTCGTCGATCACCGCGTGCCGAGAGGGCATCACCACGTGCTCGCGCGCCGCCCCGCGTGCCCGTCGAAGCCCGTGACGAACTCGGCGTAGGCACCGTCGAGCACCAGGAGCGCGCGCTCCGGCAGCGCCGCCGCCAGCCGCGCCAGCGCGGCCTCCGGGATCATCGTGCCGGTCGGGTTGCCCGAGGGTTGTCCGCCCGGAGGCGTGACGGGGTCGGACCATGTCGGCCATCGGTTCCGGAGCGCCGCCGTCGCGGCGGCGGCTCCCGCCGAGGCGCGGCGGGCAGACCGCGCCTCCCATAAGATAATACGATTTACTGATCATTCACGTCCGCCCAAGTAAAAACGGTCGAGTGATGTGTCAGTGGATGTGCTGGTGATGATCGTTTACCTTACAGATTATATCAAGTTCGACGCGGCGGTTGCAGGTTTTGCGAACGGGTTCGAGGCGGTCGGTCAGCTGCAGCGCGGCGCGCTCGCGGCCCGCGCCTTGTGCGAAGACGGCCCGCTGGTGAAGCCATGCAAATAGAGGATCAGCCCGCGGTCCAATTGACCAGCCCGAACTGCCAGGTCGCAAGCACGACGATGCCGAAGGCGATGCGGTACCAGGCGAAGACGGTGA
>JANOEW010000372.1:0-3010 GCA_031413475.1 Amaricoccus sp. | reverse complement strand
TTCATCTCGGCGGCCGACGCCGAGAAGGCGGGCCTGGTCAATCGCGTGGTCGCGCGGGAGAAGCTCGAGGAAGAGACCATGGCGCTCGCCCAGCAGATCGCCGAGCGCGATCCCTTCGCGTTGTAACTCGCCAAGGCCTCGGTCAACGAGATGCAGGATGCCCAGGGCTGGCGCCACGCCATGGAAGGCGCCTTCAAGAACTACATGCTCACCATCCCGCACCGCATCGAGATGGGCACCTACGGCCCCAAGGCGCGCGAGAAGGCCCCCAAGGACCGCTTCGCCGTCCTGAACAAGAAGGCGGGCTAGGGTCACCTCACTTCTCCGCCCGCTCACCGGGAGTTCTGCCCCCCTCCGCCGAGATCAATCTCCTCCCCCGTCATCGGGGGAGGTGGCCGAAGGCCTTAGGGGGAAGGCCGCAGTATCGTTGTTCGCCGATTTCAGATCGGAGAATTTTGGACATCCCCTTTGGGGCTCGCCCCCTCCGCCCCTGCGGGGCACCTCCCCCGAAATGGGGGAGGCGTTTGAGACTTCTTCGCGTCTGCCGTCGCAGAGAGACACCTCTGCGACCTCGGGAGGTGCGATGTCCGCCGGAACGGCCGGCAAGTCGTTGGCCGCACTCGCTTCTTCGCCCGGGGCGGGTGTCGCCGGATGCGCGGCAGAAGCGTGCATTTCCGGAACGGGCGTCCCCGCGCGCCGCGCCTCGATGTCCAGTTCGCGCAGCCGGATCTCGTGCGCGCGCTGCTCGCGCCGTTCCTCGCGCGCCTCGGCCCGTGCACGCTGGGCGTCTTCGAGCTTGAGCAGGAACATCAGCGCCCGGTCGTCGGGGATCACTTCCTCGCCGACCTGCTTGCCCTTGAAGAAGTACGGCCGCGTCCGGGGCTCGCCGGCGCGCAGCTTCAGGTCGTCGGCATTCTCCCGGTAACGCTCGGCCACGATCTCGTCGCAGCGCGCGCCGAAGGCCCGGAACTTGGCGCGCCAACGCCGCACCGTGCTCTCGTCGATGCCCACGCGCGCGGCGGCCTCGCGATAACTGCGGCAGCGCCGGAAATTGTTGAGGAGGCGCACCCGCAACCGCCAGCCACGCTGCGGCGGCTTCGAGGGTGAAGCCTTCGGCCCGTCGAGCAGCGCCCGCTCGATCGACTTCGGCGCCGCTTCGATGCGGGCGGCACTCTCTTTTGCCTCCTTTGCCTCGCGCGCGCCCCGCCCTTCCTCGCGCGCCCGGGCCTCCAGCTCGGCCAGGCTCATGCCGTGCATGTGGGGCGGTGGCTGGAAATTGTTGCCGTGGATGCGCTTGTAATAGGCCGCTTCCGCCCAGGTGATGCCCTCAATCGGCGGGTTTTCGCGGATGCCGAACGGGCGGTCCTGATCGTAAAAAGACATGGTCCCCCTCCTATCTGACGGCCTTTTCAGGCCCTGAATTCCCTACGACAGGAAATATAGGGAAGGATAGTACGATAGTCAAGCGACGCCAGGAGGCCGTCTCCGGACCGCGGGCCTCCAGGCCCGTTCCCAGCTATGAGGCGGGCCAAAGGCCCGCGGTCCGTCTGAGCTCAGTCTATATCCAGCGGGATACGCGCTAGGATTCGGCGCTGAAGCCGATCTTCTTCACGATCGGGCCCCAACGGTCGTAGCTCTCCTTCAGGAGCGTCGCGAGCTCCTGCGGCGTCGACGACCTGGCCTCGAGGCCCATGACCGCGAGGCCGGCGACCACGTCCTTCTGCGCAAGGGCCGCCCGCAGCGCCTCGTTGGCGCGCATCACAACCGGCGCCGACGTGCCGCCTGGTGCAAAGAAGCCGAACCATTCCGAGAACACCAGGTCCTTATAACCCTGCTCGGCGAAGGTCGGCACGTTCGGCGCGAAGCGGCTGCGGGTGGCGCCCGAGACGCCGAGGAAGCGGATCTTGCCGGCGTTGGCCTGCTGGGTGAACTCGCCCACCGGACCGGAGACCGCCTGGACCTGCCCTGCGACCAGATCCTGGACGGCGGGCTGCGTGCCGCGATAGGCGACGTGCTTCAGCTCGATACCGCCTGCCTGGCCCAGCAGCACGCCGATGAAGTGCGGCACCGAGCCGGCAGCGGGCGAGCCGTAGTTCGCCTTGTCCGGATTGGCTTTGCACCAGGCCAGGAAATCCGGGATGTTCTTCACGCTGTCCGGCACGGCCGGACCGACGCAGAAGCCGAAGTCGAAGACGCAGGCCAGCGTCACCGGCGTCACATCGGTGAAGGCGTTGTAGGCCAGGTTCTTGTAGATGTGCGGATAGATCATCAGCATCGAGGCCGGCGTCTGCAGAATGACGCTGCCGTCGGTCGCAGCACCCTTCATCGACTGCACGGCGATCTGGCCGCCGGCGCCCGGCTTGTTCTCGACAAGTGCCACCTTGGTGTAGGACGTGCCCTTCAACCCTTCGGCGACGCGGCGGCAGAGCGTGTCGGACGTTCCGCCGGGCGGGAAGCCGGTCACGATCTTCACGACGTCGAGCGACTGGGTCCCCTGAGCGCCGGACTGCCCCGATACGCCAAAAGCCGCGAGCGCGGCGGCGGCGGCGGCGGCGGAATGACGGACAAAGGCACGACGATTGGATGACGACATGACGGTTTCCTCACATTTTGTTGGCGCTCTTGCCGCCATCTGGCACAAAGCCTGCTCCGGGGCGACCTGCAAAAGCCGTGGACTTTCGGACGCAGGATTGTGTCTTGCACAAGGATGGAAAGACCGCAAAATCGTGGCATTGCGGCGGCGCGGCCAGAACCGGCCGGCCGCCAGGCCATCGTGAGACTGCCAGGGGATAAGTGATCGTATGACGTCCGCCGACAATGCGCCGAAACTCCCCAGAGACGCCCGGTCCGCCAGCGCCATCCGGCTGCTGCCGCGCTTTATTTTCGACGCCGTAACCAAAGGCAAATACGCCGCCGGATTTAAGCAGCGATTAGGTTTGTTGCCGAAGTTCGACTCTATGGGGCGCAAAGTCGTGTGGCTGCACTGCGTTTCGGTCGGCGAAGCGAACGC
>JANOEW010000371.1:0-1701 GCA_031413475.1 Amaricoccus sp. | reverse complement strand
GATAGGTCTCTTCGCGGATCAGATGGCGCGCGTGCGCCTGTGTCTCGTCCGAATGCCACCAGGTCCGCAGCGCCGCTTGCGCCTCGGTCTCGCACCAGCCGTGGTGGGCCACCAGGTCAGCCGCCCGGCCGTCGGCGTAGCGTAGGGCGGACGCGCGCACGGTCTCTTCGGCTTGCTCGCGCAGCCAGCGCCACCGCGCCGCGCGTATCGCCGGCGCCTTCATGGCTTGCCCTTCGTCGCCACCAGGACCGCTAGCAGCGCCTCGAGCGTGGCGATCCGGCCGTCCAAGGTTGAACAACGAACTTGCATCCGCACGTCGAGTGCAGAGATGTCGGCCTCGAGCTCGCGTCTCATCTTGCCCGACCATGTGCCGACGGCCGTCACGGCCAGGTCCAGCGCCGCCTTCGACTGCGCCTTCGTCTGGTACGCCGGCGCGCCTGCGGCCGCCGTGGGTGGCCTCAGGACGGCCGGGACGGCCGGGACAGGCTTCGGGGCGTCCGAAGGCGGCTTCGGGCTGTAGGGTGCCTCCCACGGCGCGCTACGAGCGTGTTCGGGCACAACCCAGGGCGAGCCGGTCGGGCGGGCCTCGGCGAGCAGCCGGTCAACGCGCGCAATGGCGGCCTCGGCGCGGTCCACGATCGGGCCGCAGTCGAAGGGTGCGGGTCGCTGCGGCTTCACCACGTCACCCCGCTCGCCCAAGCGATCGCGCCTGCGCTCTGCATGACCCACCCGCAATCGAGCAGCAGGCGCGTGGCGACTGCGTCGGTCTGATAAAGGCTGCGCGTCGGCGCGCTGGCCACGCCGCCGACGGTCACGATTTCCAGCGGGACGGTATCCATGTGGATCACGCCATCGCGGCAAATGTCGATCTCGGCGACGCCCGTCAGCACGGCCAGCGCCGCCGGCGCGATCGCGACCACCGTGTCCGCCGCGAGGTAGGCGGACGGGATCACGTCCAGCGTCGCGCCATCGAGCATCAGGCTCGCGGCGCGGGTCGGGCTCATGACGTAGACGACTTCGCCGCCGGCGACCGATGCCGCGGCCGTCAGCGCCAGCAGGTCGACCCGCCGAGCAACCGCGTCGCCGCCGGGCATGCCGGCGATCGGTGCGAGCCCGTAGAGCAAGCCCGCCGGTCGGTTGGCGTCGCCTGCGGTGTTGTCGAACATCGCCGCGTCTAAGGCGCGGGCCGCGGCCCGGCGCAGCAGCGCTTCGATGATCGCCGGCGCTGCGGATCGCTTCATCAGCTCGGCCGTCGTGACGACGATCGACGCCAGTTTTCGCCGGATCAGCGGCGCAGAGCTGAAGGTCGAGCTCGTGACCGGGATGCCGTCTAAATCTGCGACCCATGCCGCAACGGCGGCATCGTCCGCCGTAGGCAGGTTCAGGACAGCCACCGATTCATCCGCCGGGACCTGAATACCGGCGCGCTGCATCAGGGCCGCTGCGGCGGACATGGGTGCGAGGTCGAGCAGGAACGCGCCCGTGGCGGCGGCGAGCAGGTGCGCGGTGTCGACCGTCCCGTGCGGTGCACTGGCGGCGCGTAGCACCGCGAGCGCGCCCGTGTCGCCGGCCAGTAGGTCCTCAGGTTCTCGGCCCAGAACCTTCGAGCGCGCCATCGCGGCGGCGGCTCGGGTCAGAGAGTGGCCGCGAACGGTCGGGGTGCGGGGCGGCGCGGCTGTTGCTGGTCGGCTGCCGGGTGGC
>JANOEW010000370.1:0-4208 GCA_031413475.1 Amaricoccus sp. | reverse complement strand
GCCGCTACGCCCTGATGACCCCCTACATGGCCAGGGTCGGGACCACGGGCGCAATGATGATGTACCGCACCTGCACCGTGCAGGTTAACCTCGACTTCGCCTCCGAGGCCGACATGGTCGCGAAGTTCCGTGCCTCGCTGGCGCTCCAGCCCGTCGCGACCGCGCTGTTCGCCGCCTCGCCGTTCTTCGAAGGCCGCGTGAACGGCTGGCAATCCTGGCGGGCGCGGATCTGGCGCGACCTCGACCCCGACCGCACCGGCATGCTGCCCTTCGTCTTCGAGGACGGCATGGGCTTCGAGCGCTACGCCGACTACGCGCTCGACGTGCCGATGTACTTCGTCTACCGCGACGGCCGCTACATCGATGCGCTGGGGCAGTCGTTCCGGGATTTCCTCGACGGGCGGCTGCCGGCGTTGCCTGGCGAGAAACCGAGCTTCGCGGACTGGGCGGACCATCTGACCACGATCTTTCCCGAGGTTCGGATCAAGAAGTTCATGGAGATGCGCGGAGCGGACGGTGGGCCGTGGCGGCGGATCTGCGCGCTGCCGGCGCTGTGGGTCGGGCTGCTCTACGATGCGCCTTCGCTGGCCGCCGCCTGGGACCTGTGCCGCGACTGGACCGCCGACGAGCGCGAGGCGCTGCGCCACGACGCGGCGAAGTTCGGCCTCGGGGCGCGCGTCCGCGGCCGGTCGCTGCGCGACGTCGCCGCGGAGGTGGTCGCGATCGCGCGGGGCGGGCTGCGCGCGCGCGCGCGGCCCGGCGCGGGTGGCGCGAGTCCGGCCGAGACGCATTTCCTCGCCGCGCTGGCGGAGATCGTCGCCTCAGGGCAGACGGCCTCGGACGAACTGCTGGGGAAGTATCAGGGGGAATGGGGCGGGGATCTGTCGCGGATCTATGCGGAATACAGCTACTGAACGCCGCGGCCGAAGCGTGTCCAAGCTCGGACAGCCCGCAAATTATTGATATAAAAGGATAAAATAGTTAACGGCGTTCTGTCCGACTTGAACGGGGCCAATCGGGCAGGCCGGTTTCGAAGTCGTAGCCCCAGGTCTCGATGTCGCCGCGGAAGGCTGCGTCGAAGGCGGCGCGCGACCGGTCGTCGAAATGCCGCCGGTAGTCGTCGCCCGCGCGCTTGACCCGGTGGGCGGGCAGGGGGGGCAGGTCCCTGCCGATGTCGCGGAAGACCGCGCGCAGGCCGGCCTCGAGATCCTCGAAGAACACCACCTTGTCGACCGCGAGAGAGCCGTCGGCGTAGACCACGGTCTCGTGCTGCTGGCGGGTGACGTGGCGGTAGTCGTGACCGGCCAGCTGCGGCGGATCGTCCGCGATCCCGACCGCCGTGCGCAGGGCGTATTTGGCCCGATCCTTGCTTTGGCGGAAGAGCTCGAGACCGGAGTGCAGGCGGGCCGCGTGGCTCGCGTCCCAGGCCAGCACGTTGGCGACGAGGGTGGGGCGAGGCAGGTTCTCGATCACGTCGATCAGGCTGCGCCGCCTGGTCGACTTGCAGTATCGCCAGCCCGAGACGAAGCGGTCCCAGGGGTTCCGGATCACGGTGAAGGTGTAGTAGTCGCGCACCGGTGGCGCGGTCGGATCCCAGTCGGGCGACAGGAGGCCCGCGTTGAACCGGCCGCGGTCGGGTCCGGTCGCGTCCTCGAACAGCGCCTTGACCGAGGTGCCGGCGCTCTTGCGCTGATGCACGAAGATGCAGCGGTATTTGTGCGAGATCACGAGGGTTTCCCGCGTCCAATCGTCGTCGCGTCCGGCCCCCGGCCGCCCGCGGGCGTCACAGCGCGATCAGCAGGAACACGGTCGCGGTCAGCGCGCCGTTGAGCCCCATGGCGATGCCGGCGAAGGTTCCGGCCTCTTCGCTCACCTGAAATGCGCGGGCGGCCCCGATGCCGTGCGACGCGACGCCGACCGCGAAGCCGCGCGCCGCGAAGTCGGCGATCCCCATCGCGTTCATCAACGGCGTCACGACGACCGACCCGAGGACGCCGGTCAGCACCACCAGCACCGCCGCGAGCGCGGGGATGCCGCCGAGGCTCTCGCTGATCGCCATCGCGATCGGGGCGGTGGTGGATTTGGTCGCGAGCGAGGCGACGATCGGGGCCGGGGCACCCAGCGTCCAGCCGATCGCGGTGGCGCTGCCGATCGCGGTCAGCGAGCCCGCGACCAGCGAGGCGCCCATCGGCGCGAGGTTGCGCGCGACCTTGGCGCGGTTGCGCCAGAGCGGCACCCCAAGCGCGACCGTGGCGGGGCCGAGGAGGAAATGCACGAACTGCGCGCCGGCGAAATAGTCCGCGTAGCGGGTGTCGGTCAGCGCCAGCACGGCGATCAGCAGGCTTGCGGCGATCACGACCGGGTTGGCGAGCGGATGCCGGCCGAGCGCGCCAGAGACCGCGTCGCCGACCACGTAGGCGACCAGCGTAGCGCTCAGCCACAAGAGCGGCGTCTCGGCGAGATAGACCCAGATGCGGTAGAGCTCGGCCGGGTCGGTCATGCCCGGTCCCGCGCCTGTAGCCGCGCGACCGCGCGGAAGGTCAGCACCGTCACCACCAGCGTGAGCAGCGTCGAGACGATCAGCGCGGCGGAGATCGCGACCCAGTTCGCCGCGATCGGCCCGGCCTGCTGCATCACTCCGACCGCCGCCGGCACGAACAGGAGCGAGAGGTTCCGCAGCAGTCCGTCCGCGACCCGGTCGAGGGCCGGCGCGGCGCGGCGGAAGGCGGCGAGCCCGGCGACGAGCAGCGCCATGCCGAGCACCGGGCCGGGGAAGGCGAGGCCGGCGACGCGCACCAGCGCCTCGCCGGCGAGTTGGCAGAGGAAGAGCAGGGTGAGGGCCCTAACCATCGGCGCGCTCGGGAGTTGCTTGCCCGACGCAGTCTGGCCTCGCGGCTCCACGGGCGCAAGGCCGAGGGCGCAGGCCGATCGAGGCCCGGGCGGGCGTCGCCGCCGCGGATTGTTACGGGCGTTTACGTTCGGGTGAGCGGCGCGACTGTCGTCCGCGCCGCGCCGTAGTGCAAGGGGAACGACTGGAAAGGATACGCGCCATGCCCTTCGATCTTCCCGCGCCCCGGTCCCGGCAGGGGACGACGCTGCGCGAAACCGTGCTCGAGCTGATGCTCCGGTCGCAGATCGACCCCGCGCTCGACGAGACCGCGCTGCGCGCGGACTTGCGCGGGATCGTCGAAGCGACCCGGCGTCCGGCCGAGGACCTCTGGACGATCTACGCCGCCGGCCGGAGCGCGCGACGGTCGTGTCACGCGGCGCTCACGGTCCGGTAACCATCGCAAGTCTAGGATGAACTCGTCCGCCAAAGGAGGCTCCGATGTCCATCCACCAGCGCCGCATCCCGGTCCGGTCCGCCGTCCTCGATCTGATCGCGCGCGCCGAGGCCGCCGTCCCCGGCGACCCGATCTCCGACGAGCAGTATTTCCTCGACCAGCTGCGCGCCGCGATCACCGCCGGCGAGAGCCCGGTCGAACGGCTGCGCGGCCGCTACGGGTCCGGGCGCACCGACCGGCTCTGCCGGCTCTACGCGCGCTACGCCGACTGACGCCGCCCGGCCGCGGCACGGCCGCTGGTCGATTTCTCGCGCGCGCCCTTGAAGCCCGCGGCTGGCCGGCGCACCTGTCGGCGATGCTGACGCGCCCCGACGCCCCTCCGTTCGCGCCCTGGACCGTCGCCGCGCCGCGGCGGGCGCTGGTGCTGGTCAATCCCGGCGCCCGGCGCGCCGGCGCCGGGCTCGAGCCGGCGCTGGACCGGCTGCGCGCGGCGGGGATCACGGTGCTGGCCGAGACCTTCTCCGACCCAGGCGAGATTGCCGCCGACGTGCTGCGCCGTGCCGGCGAGGCGGACGCGGTGGTGATCTGCGGCGGCGACGGCACGCTGATGCGCGCCGCTCCGGCGATCCTCGAAACCGGATTGCCGCTGGGCGTGCTGCCGCTAGGCACCGCCAACGACCTGGCGCGCACGCTCGGCGTGCCCGAGGACCTCGCGGCGGCGGCCGGGGTGATCGTCGCGGGGCGGCTGCGGGCGGTCGACGTCGGCTTCGTCAACGAGCATCCGTTCTTCAACGTGGCCTCGATCGGGATGTCGGTTGACCTGACCCGCGGCCTGACGCCGGACCTGAAGAAGCGCTGGGGTCGGCTCGGCTACGCCTTCGCCGGGATGCGCGTGCTGGCGCGGGCGCGGCGGTTCAGCGCCTG
>JANOEW010000369.1:0-5209 GCA_031413475.1 Amaricoccus sp. | reverse complement strand
GCCGCATGTTCGCGCCGGGCGGCCAGCCGGACGGCCGCATCCTTGCCGCGCAGGGTCTTCTCGATCTGATAAAGCAGTGCGATCTGGCGCAGCATATCTTCGGCGATGGGGGAGCCTTCGTTCTCGAGAACGTCTGGCAGTTCATGCGCGACAACTGGCTCTCGAACCGGGTCTTCACCGGCTACGACGACATCGTCGACCACTGCTGCGCTGCCTGGAAAGACCTCATCGATCAGCCCCGGCGCATCCGTTCCATCGGCCGGCGGACATGGGCAGAAGGGTTCTGATCAATGAGGGTTGGTATCATATCAGTGGTTGTCCCGCGGAATGCCCATGGTCTGCGCGATGCGCTGATACTTCACCGCTGGCTCGAGCACCGCGCCGGTCTCGAGCTCGCCCACCAGGCCGCGCTGGATCTCCTGCCACGGTGTCTGGTGGTCCGGATAGCGATAGCCGCCCGCCGACACCAGCCGCGCCCGTCGCGCCGCGAGCACTGCGTCGTCGACCAGCAGATCGAGCCGGCCGACGTTGAGGTCGAGCACCACCCGGTCGCCGGTCTCGATCAGCGCCAGCCCACCCATCGACGCCGCCTCCGGCGAGGCGTTCAGAATCGACGGCGAGCCGGAGGTGCCCGACTGTCGGCCGTCGCCGACGCAGACCAGGCTGGTGATCCCGCGCTTCAGCAGGTAGTCGGGCGCTCGCATGTTCACCACCTCGGCCGCGCCGGGATAGCCCTTCGGCCCAGCCCCGCGCATGAACAGCATGGTGTTCTCGTCGATCGCCAAGGCCGGATCGTCGATGCGGGCGTGGTAGTCCTCCGGCCCGTCGAACACCACCGCGCGCCCCTCGAAGCGGTTGGGATGCGCGGGATTGGACAGATAGCGCTCGCGGAATTCGGGGCTGATCACGCTCATCTTCATCACCGCGGAATGGAACACGTTGCCGGTCAGCACCCGGAACCCGGCGCGCGCCTTCAGCGGTCGGTCGAACGGGCGGATCACGTTTTCGTCCAGCGTGACCGCGCCGCGGTAACACTCCCCCACGGTCTTGCCGCTCGCGGTGCGCACTGTCTCGTCGATCAGGCCGGCCCCGATCAGCTGACCGAACACCGCCGGAACGCCGCCGGCGTGGTAGTAGTCCTCGCCGAGGTAGTCGCCGGCCGGCTGCAGGTTCACCAACAGCGGGATGTCCTCGCCATGGGTCTGCCAGTCCTCGATCGACAGCTCCACGCCGAGATGCCGGGCGATGGCGTTCAGATGGATCGGGGCGTTGGTCGAACCGCCGATCGCCGAGTTCACTTTGATCGCGTTGATGAACGCCGGCCGGGTCATGATGTCCGAGGGCTTGAGGTCCTCGCGCACCATGTCGACGATCCGCTTGCCGGTCCGCCAGGCCATCTCGCCGCGGTCGCGATACGGCGCCGGGATCGCCGCCCCGCCCGGCAGCTGCATCCCGAGCGCCTCGGCGAGGCTGTTCATCGTCGTCGCCGTGCCCATGGTGTTGCAGTAGCCGGTCGAGGGCGCCGAGGACGCGACCACGTCGAGAAAGCCTGCGTAGTCGATCTCGCCCCGGGCCATCAGCTCGCGCGCCTTCCAGATGATCGTGCCCGAGCCGGTGCGCTCGCCGCGGAACCAGCCGTTCAGCATCGGCCCGACGCTCAGCGCGATCGCCGGCAGGTTCACCGTGGCCGCCGCCATCAGCAGCGCCGGCGTGGTCTTGTCGCAGCCGATGGTCAGCACCACCCCGTCGATCGGATAGCCGTAGAGCGTCTCGACTAGCCCCAGATAGGCGAGGTTGCGGTCGAGCCCGGCGGTCGGGCGCTTGCCGGTCTCCTGGATCGGATGCACCGGGAATTCGACCGCGACGCCGCCCTCGTCACGGATTCCCTCGCGCACGCGCTTCGCCAGCTCGATGTGGTGGCGGTTGCAGGGCGCGAGGTCGGACCCGGTCTGCGCAATGCCGATGATCGGCTTGCCCGACTGCAGCTCCTCGCGGCTGATGCCGTAGTTCAGATAGCGCTCCAGGTAGAGCGCCGTCATGTCCGGGTTGCCCGGATTGTCGAACCAGGCGCGCGAGCGCAGGGCGAGGGCGGGCGTGTCGGTCATGGCTGGTGGTTCTCCCCGGGCTTTGTCCGAGATATGGAGCGGAGTCGGCTCGCTTGGCAAGCCGCCCGCCGCACCTCAGCGCCGCGCCCCCGCCAGGTCCTCGAGAATCGGGCAGTCCGGCCGCGCGTCGCCCTGACAGAAGTCGGCCAGATGTCGCAGCGCGCGCGCCATGGCCGCGATCCCCGCCGCCTTGGCCTCCAGTTCGGCGACATGCGCCTCTGCGATCGCCTTCACCTCGGCGCTCGCCCGGCCCTTGTCGCGCCAGAGCCGCAGCAGGTCTTCGATCTGCGCCACCGAGAACCCAAGCGAGCGCGCGCGGCGGACGAAGGCGAGTGTGTGCACCTCCACGTCCGCATAGACCCGGTAGCCGTTGACGCTGCGTCTCACCCCGGGCAGCAGCCCGGTCTCCTCGTAGTAGCGGATCATCTTGGTCGAAACCCCCGACGCCCGCGCCGCCTGACCGATATTCACGCGCGCGCCTCCCGCAGCGGGGCCGCCCCGGCCGGCGCCGTTCCGGACGGCGGCCGGAAGCGGCGCAGCCTCAGCGCGTTGCCGACGACGCAGACGCTCGACAGCGCCTTTGCGCCGGCCGCCAGCGCCGGCGACAGCGAGAGCCCCCACGCCGGCCAGAGCGCGCCAGCCGCCACCGGGATCAGCGCCGCGTTGTAGCCGAACGCCCAGACCAGGTTCTGCCGGATGTTGCCGAGGGTCGCGCGCGCCAGCGCGACCGCGTCCGCCGCCCGGCGCAGGTCGCCGGCGACCAGCACCACGTCCGCGGTCTCGATCGCGACGTCGGTTCCGGTCCCGATCGCGATGCCGACGTCGGCCTGCGCCAGCGCTGGCGCGTCGTTCACCCCGTCGCCGAAGAAGGCCACCCGCCGTCCGCCCGCCTGCAGCGCGCGCACCGCCGCGGCCTTGGCCCCGGGCAGCACCTCGGCGGTCACCGCCGCGATCCCCAGCTCGTCCGCGATCGCCCGCGCCGTGCGCGCATTGTCGCCGGTGATCATCGCGACCTCGAGCCCCAGCAGCTTCAGCGCCGCCACCGCCCCAGCCGCCGAAGGCTTGACCGCGTCCGCCACCGCCAGCGCCGCCGCCGCCCGTCCGTCGATCGCCGCAAACAACGGCGTGCGCCCGAGCGCCGCCAGCCGCGCGCCTTCTGCCGGCAGCCCGCCGAGCTCGACGCCGCGCGCCGCCAGGAACCGATCGGCGCCCACGGTCACCTCGCGCCCGGCGACGCGCGCGATCACGCCCATCCCGGGCTCGGAGCGGAACTCCTCGGCCGCCGCCAGATCCGGCGCCGCCATCCGCGCCGCCGCCACGACCGCCTGCGCCACCGGATGCTCCGAACGCGCCTCGGCGGCCCCTACCAGCGCGAGCACCTCGTCGCGGGAGAATCCATCCGCGAGCACGACGTCGGTCAGCTGCGGCTAGCCCTCGGTCAGCGTGCCGGTCTTGTCGAACGCCGCGACCTCGACCCCCGCCAGCGCCTGCAGCGCCGCCCCCCGCCGGAACAGCAGGCCGAGCTCGGCCGCGCGCCCCGAGCCGACCAGGATCGACACCGGCGTCGCGAGGCCCATCGCACAGGGGCAGGCCACGATCAGCACCGCCACCGCATGGACCAGCGCCGGACCCAGCGCCGGCGCCGACCCGAATAGCATCCACGCCCCGAAGGTCAGGGCTGCGATCGCCATCACCGCCGGCACGAACCACAGCGTCACCCGGTCGACCAGCGCCTGGATCGGCAGCTTGTCCGCCTGCGCCGACGCCACCAGCCGCTGGATCTGCGCGACGAGCGTGTCGCCCCCGACCCGCGTGGCGCGATAGTCGAAGCCGCCTGCGCCGTTCAGCGTGCCGCCGATCACCGCGTCGCCGAGCCCCTTGGCCACCGGGATCGGCTCGCCGGTCACCATCGCCTCGTCCACCCAGGAGGCGCCCGCCACCACGTCGCCGTCCACCGGCAGCTTTTCGCCCGGGCGCACCCGGATCACGTCGCCGGCCGCGAGCTCAGCGAGCGCCACCTCGACCTCCGCGCCGTCGCGCAGCACTCGCGCCCGCCGCGGCTGCAGCGCCGCCAGCCGCGCGATCGCCTGACTCGCCCGCCCCCTGGCCCGGGCCTCGAGCCAGCGGCCGAGCAGCACCAGCGTGACGATCACCGCCGCCGCCTCGAAATAGACCTGCGCCGTCCCCGCCGGCATCAGCCCGGGCGCAAAGGTTGCCACCGTCGAATATCCCCAGGCCGCGGCGGTCCCCAGCATCACCAGCGTGTTCATCTCCGGCGCGCCGCGCCGCAGCGCCGGCCAGCCCCGGGCGAAGAACACCCGCCCCGGACCGAACAGAACGATGCTCGCCAGCACGAACTGCGCGATGCGGACCGACCCGGCGCCGACGAGGCCGAACAACCAATGGTGGAAGGCCGGGAACAGATGCCCGCCCATCTCCAACGCGAACAGCGGCAGCGTCAGCGCCGTGGCGAGGATCAGCGCGCGGCCCGACGCCCCGTGGTCGTGCTCGGCGCGGCCCGCCGCCGCCGCGCCATGGTCGTGTCGGTCAGGCCCGGGCTGCGCCGCCGGGTCGTCGAGCCGCGCCGTGTAGCCGGCCGCCTTCACCGCCGCGATCAGCGCCTCGGGGCGAACCGCGCCTTCGAGCAGATCGACCGTCGCGGAGCGCGTCGCGAGGTTCACCCGCGCCGAACGCACCCCCGGCACGGCGTCGAGCGCCCGCTCGACCCGCCTGACGCACGACGCGCAGCTCATGTCGCCGATCGCGAGCGTCGTCGTGGCCGCCCGTGGCGCATAGCCCGCCGCTTCCACCGCCGTGGCCGCCGCCGCCGGGTCGACCCCGCCCGCTGCGGCCTCGACATGCGCCCGCCCGGTGACGAGGTTGACCGTCGCCTCCGCCACGCCCGGCGCCCCTCGGAGGGCGCGTTCGACCCGCCCGACGCAGGAGGCGCAGGTGGCGCTGATCTATGTGACGGCGGCGCTGCCGGTGATCATCGGCATGGCCTTGCTGGCGGTGGACTTCGGCCGCCTGGCGACCTTGCAATCCTCCCTGCAACACGGCGCCGACGCGCTGGCCCTGGCGGGGGCCGCCGAACTTGATCTGAG
>JANOEW010000368.1:0-3796 GCA_031413475.1 Amaricoccus sp. | reverse complement strand
GCGGGGGGTGGGGGGGGGCCGATCTTGGGGCCTATCGCCGCGCGCTGGGGCGCCCCCCGCGCCATCGTCGCGGGCGCGATCTTCTATGCGATCGGCCTGACGCTGTCGGCCTACGCGACGACGCCCGCGGGACACCAGCTGCTCAACGTGCTGATCGGTTTCGGCATCGCCGGCACCGGGTTCGGCGTGATCCTCGCGATCGTCGGCCGGGCGGCGTCGCCGCAGAAGCGCTCGATGGCGCTCGGCGTCGCCACCGCGGCCGGCTCGGCCGGCCAGGTGCTCGGGCCGCCGCTGGCCGAGGCGTTGCTCGGGGTCATGGCGTGGTCGGGGGTGTTCCTCGTCTTCGCCGCGCTGGTGATGGCGACCCTGCTCCTGCTGCCCGTCCTGCGCGGAGAGGTGCGCGCGGGACCCGCCGCCGTCGAGGAGCCGATGGGCGTCGTGCTGGCGCGGGCCTTCCGCGATCCGTCGTATGCGCTGATCTTCCTCGGTTTTTTTTCGTGCGGCTACCAGCTCGGGTTCGTCACCGCGCATTTCCCGGCGTTCATCGCCGAGGTCTGCGCTCCGATCCCGCCGGGCTCGCTGCTCGCCTCGATCGGGATAACTACCACCTCGGCGCTCGGAGCGCTGGCGATCGCGGTGATCGGCCTCGTCAACATCGGCGGCACGGTGCTGGCCGGGGCTCTGGGGCAGCGGTATCGCAAGAAGTATCTGTTGGCGCAGATCTACCTCGCCCGCACGGTGATCTCGGCCGCCTTCATCCTGGCGCCGATGACGCCCGCCTCGGTGCTGGTGTTCTCAGCGATGATGGGCGCGACGTGGCTCGCGACCGTGCCGCCGACCTCGGGCCTGGTGGCGCAGATCTACGGCGTTCGCTACATGGGAACGCTCTACGGCTTCGTGTTTCTCAGCCACCAGATCGGCAGCTTTTTCGGCATCTGGCTCGGCGGCGCGCTTTACGACCGATACGGTACCTACGAGATCGTCTGGTGGGTCGGCGTCGGCGTCGGGCTGTTCTCGGCGCTGATCCAGCTGCCGATCCGCGAGCGGCCTGCGGCGCTGCAACCGGCCTGATCGGTGCGGTGTCCGCCGACGGGCCGCGCTCTACCTAATCTCGCGCAGCCAGAGCGAGGACGCCGATGAAGGACGCCGCCGACTTGCCGAGCCGCGAATCCCGCGCCGACGCGCGCGCGCCGCGGGTCCTCAAGGTCATCGAGCGATCCATGCTGATCCTGGTCGGCGGCCTGACCGTGATCGCCGCCGGGCTCGAACTAGTGGCGATCGTCGAGAACCGCGCCGTGACCCTCGCCGACATCCTGCTGATGTTCCTCTACACCGAGGTGATCGGCATGGTCGCGGTGTTCTACACCAGCAGCACGCTGGTGGTGATCTACCCGATCTTCATCGCGATCACCGCGCTCGCGCGGCTGATCGTGCTGCAGGGCAAGGACATGGACCCGCTCAACATCGTCTTCGAGGCGGCCGCGATCTTCATCCTCGCGGTGGCCGTGCTGATCCTCGGCCGCAAGCGCGAGGACTGATTCCCGCGCGGCGGGCACGACCCATCGCAGAGTAGACAGGGGGCGCCGACTAAGCGAGCGTCGCAGGCCGACAGGAGGGTGGGAAATGTGGACCGAGAGTGCGGCGGCGGACTGGGTCTACCGCTTGCCGGTCTGGGCGGAGTGGATCGGGATCTTCGTCCTGCTCGTCTTGGCCTATCGTCTGGGAGCGCTCCTCCAGCGTCTGCTGCTGCGCGAGCCGTGCACCGAGTCGGAGACCGCGCTGGTCGGCTCGGCGATGGCGCTGCTCGCCTTCATCATCGCCTTCACCTTCTCCATGGCGCTCAACCGATACGACCAGCGGCGCGATATCGTCCTTGCGGAGGCCAATTCCATCGGCACGACCTACCTGCGCGCGAAGCTCGCGCCCGAGCCGCTTCGTTCGGAAATGCTTCGCATCATCGTGCGCTACACCGACACGCGGCTGGCGCTGTTCGACACGAACGAGGACCCCGACGCGCTGAACCGGCTGCAGGCGGCCTCGCGGGCGGAGCTGGCGCTGCTGTGGGACGCAACGGCGCGCGCCGTGAAGGCGATCGAGCCGCCGACGCTGGCCGCCAGCCTGGTGCAGACGGTGAACGAGACCACCGACCTCGCGGAATCCCGCAGGACGACCTACGTCGTGCGGTTGCCGCGCGCGGTGATGTTCGCGCTGGTCGGCTTCGCGATGATCGCGGCCGGGGTCTCCGGCTTCGCGCGCGGCGGCCGGCGGCACTTCGCGCTGAGCCTGTTCGTTTATGCGATGCTGGCGAGCGCGATCGCGCTCGTCATCGATCTCGACCGACCCTCCGCCGGCGCGATCCGGCTCGTTCCGGGTCCGCTCGTCCACACCCGCGCGGGCATGGCGGCGCCCGTGGTCCTCGCGCCAGCCGAAGCGACGCCCTCGGCCGCCGGCGCAGACCCGTAGACGCAGCCGCCACGGGCCAGGCCGACGCGCCGCGGCCGCCGGCGCCGGTCGGTCTTGACCTGAGCCGGCTTTCGGCGTATGCGCAGCGCGTTTCCGGGAGTGTCCCCGCTTCCGGTCCCGCCCGAGGGCGCGGGATCGCCGCCGGTCAGCGCGTTGCGCCCACCGGCGCGTTTCGCGTTTCGGGCGACCGTTCGAGGGAAGGCGGCCCATGTTCGAGACCCTGTCCGACCGCCTTGGCGGCGTCTTCGGCAAGCTGACCCGCACCGGGGCGCTGAGCGACGAGGACGTGGCGACCGCGCTGCGCGAGGTGCGGGTGGCGCTGCTCGAGGCCGACGTGTCGCTGGCTGTGGCGCGCGATTTCGTGGCGCGGGTGCAGGAGAAGGCCAGGGGCCAGGCCGTCACCAAGTCGGTCACCCCCGGCCAGCAGGTGGTCAAGATCGTGCACGACGAGCTGGTGCGCGTGCTCGCCGGCGAAGCCGCCGCGCCGGCGATGAAGATCGACAGCCCGCCCGCGCCGATCCTGATGGTCGGGCTGCAGGGATCGGGCAAGACCACCACCACCGCCAAGCTGGCGAAGCGGCTGAAGGAGCGGGAGGGCAAGCGCGTGCTGATGGCGAGCCTCGACACCCGCCGCCCCGCCGCGATGGAGCAGCTCGCCGTGCTGGGGGTCCAGGTCGGGGTCGACGTGCTGCCGATCGTGCCGGGCCAGGATCCGGTGGGCATCGCGAAACGCGCTAAGCAGCAGGCGACGCTGGGCGGCTACGACGTGGTGATGCTCGACACCGCCGGCCGGCTGTCGATCGACGACGCGCTGATGGCCGAGGTCGAGGCGGTGCGCGACGCAACGAAACCGCACGAGACGTTGCTCGTGGTCGATGGCCTCACCGGCCAGGACGCGGTCAACACCGCCGCGCGGTTCGACGGCCGGATCGGCATCTCCGGCGTCATTCTCACCCGCATGGACGGCGACGGTCGCGGCGGCGCGGCGCTGTCGATGCGCGCGGTCACCGGCAAGCCGATCCGCTTCGTCGGCCTCGGCGAGAAGCTCGACGCGCTCGAGGAGTTCCATCCCGAGCGGGTGGCGGGACGCATCCTCGGCATGGGCGACATCGTCAGCCTGGTGGAAAAGGCGCAGGAGACGCTGGAGGCCGAGGCGGCCGAGCGGATGATGAAGCGGTTCCAGAAGGGTCAGTTCAACATGAACGACCTCAAGGGCCAGCTCGAGCAGATGCTGAAGATGGGCGGCATGCAGGGCCTGATGGGGATGATGCCCGGCATGGGCAAGATGCAAAAGGCGGCTGCTGAGGCGGGCATGGACGACCGGATGCTGCGC
>JANOEW010000367.1:0-5514 GCA_031413475.1 Amaricoccus sp. | reverse complement strand
CCAGCACAAAGCCCTCGGAGCGCTGGCTGGCGATGTAGGCCTCGCAGGCCTCGCGTTGGGCATGCAGGCTGTTGAACTCCTGCTCCAGCCCTTCCTCGCTCGACTTGCGGGTGTAGATCGCGCAGCGGAGCTTGCGGGTGATCGGCTTCGTCATGCCGCACTCCCTTGGCGCTTGACGCCGAAGAAGATGAGGCCATTCCACCGAGTGCCGGTAATCGCGCGGGCAATGGCGGACAGCGAGCGGTAGGGCCGACCCTCCCACTGTAGCCTTCGGCGAGCACCGTCACGGTGTGCTCGACCCCCTGATACTCTCGGACCAGCCGGGTTCCGGCGACCGGCTTGGCGTCATGCCGGATGCGGCGGGTGGTGACGTTGTCGCTGTCGTATTGCTCGCCGAGGATCTCCAGCCGGCGGATGGTCTCGGGCTTGAGTCCATCATAGGCGAGCTCCTGGATCCTTTAGGCGATGCGGTTCTCCAGGTGGCGGCGGTTGAAGGGCGGTGGCTCGTTCTCGAAGAGCTCGCGCCACTGCGCCTTTAGGTCGGGCATAGTCAGGTTTTTTAGCGCAACCAGTCGCGCGGGGATGCTATCGGTCATGCGGGTCTCCGTCGTTTCGGGTTTGCATGACCGCTCTGGTCGGGCGGGAAGTGTAGGCAACTTTCTCCAACTTGCGCAGATACTTCGCTTGACTGCCGGGCGTGGAGGCGGAGGAGGCCGAGGGCGAGGATGCGCGTCACCTCGGCGAGGCGCTCCTTACTCGACATTCGATCGGGGTTGAGGGGGTTCATCCAGCCTGCTCCATGGCGGGCAGGATGGACCCTAGCGCAGGATGGTCACAGCAAAATCAGAAGCTTAGAGTAGAGGGGCGTAGAAGAAAGCAGCCTTGCGCGCGATGGCGCATCGACGCTCAAGAAGCCGCGGCCTTCAGCCGGAGAGCTCTTCTCTGATCTCTGCGATGAGTTCCGACCGTCGGTCGGCGGAGGCCCCAAGCGCTTCGCGTGTGGCGATCGCCAGCATGCGGATCATGCTGATCGCGGCAGTGTGCGAGGGGCCGACGCCATAGCCGGCGGCATGGCACACCAGCGTCTCGGCGCCGAGCCGGCGAAGGCGCTCCGAGGAGGTCGCGTCACACACGGCGACGCTCGAGAGACGCGTCGTCCGCGCCCATTCGAGGACGGGCTCGATGAGCCGCATTTCAGGGCGAACGGCAATCACGAAAAGCGTGTCCTGAGGGCCCAGCATCGCGAGGTCCTCGGCCAGGGTGTCGGCCTGACCCGAAAGTCGGTTCACCTTCGGCCGAAGTCGGGCGAACAGCAGGCGTGCGTGCTCGGACAGTCCTGCCTCCGCGCCGCGGCCTACGAGCCAGAGGTTGTTGGCGTGGGCGATGGCGTGGGCGGCGCGGCGCAGCCGATCGGTCGACAGCTCCTCGAACGTCCGGGTGAGGTTGGCCAGCTCGATCTGGAGGTGCGACTCCGCGGCCGTGGCCCCCGACGGTGCCTCGGAGGGCACAAGGATGCGTTGGATTGGGGAGGTCCGGTTGCGCTCTTCGCGCGCTTCCAGCCTGACCTCGTTGAAGTCGCGGTAGCCGAGGCTTCGGAACAGCCGCGCCGCCGTCGCCTTCGAGACCCCAGCCTGCTGAGCCAGCTCTGTCGCCGAATAGACCAGCGGGTCGTCGTTGCGTTCGAGCAGCATGGTGGCAAGCTTGCGCTCGCTCGGCGCGAGTTCCTCGAGCCGGTTCTGGATCCTTAGGGCGAGTCGTGTCGCCATCCGCCGCTCCGCTTCGAAACTCCAGTTTCATGATTGCGCGAATCTGAAACCGGTGTCACGGTCCGATCGTAACGGTAGGCGGGGCCGAGGCGATGACAAACACCAAAGCCGTGCGGCAGCAGATCTGGGGATTGCTCCGCGACGTCGCGAAACCGGATTCTCGGTTCCACCTCAATTTCGCCGAGGTCATCCCGGGCTTCGTCGGCGACGAGGCGGCCGTCGAGCGCGTCGTGGCGCTGCCGGAGTACCAGGCCGCGAAGTATCTCTTCGTGACTCCGGACAACTGCCTGGAAGATCTCCGGAGGCGGGCGTTGGAGGAGCGCAAGACAATGGTCGTCTCTACCTACGGGATCTATCGCGGCTTCGTGCTGCTTGAGCCAGCGATGGTGCCGAAGGGCCTGGAGCGCTTCGCGAGCTGGCTCGATGGCCTCGAGCATTTCGGCAGGCCGATCAGCCTCGCGGAGATCGCCGGGCGCGGACGGTTCGACCTGATGGTGACGGGCGCCTCCGCGGTGTCGATGGAAGGCATCCGCTTCGGCAAGGGTCATGGTTTCTTCGACCTCGAATGGGGGATGTTCTCCGATCTGGGGCTCGTCGACGAGGCGACGCCGGTAGTTGCGGTCGCCCACGACGTGCAGGTCGTGACGGAGCGGCTGCACCCCAGCCCCACCGACATCATCGTGGACACGATCGCAACCCCGACCGCGCTCCATCGGATCGAGCGCGGCGCGTCCCGCCCGCGGGGCATCAAGTGGGACCTGCTCAGCCCGGAGCAGGTCGCGGCGACGCCGCCACTGCAGGAACTCAAGCAACAATACGGTCTCTGATGGACCGCCAACAGGAGAGAGGTAAAGTTATGTCCCTGACGATCGACCGACGCCGTTTCCTTGCCGGAGCCTCGGCCACCGGGTTGTTGACCCAGCTGCCACGACCCGCCCGCGCGGCGACGCCCTTCGCGATGCAGGCGGCCTGGATCAACGACGCCGAGTTCATGGGCTACATGATCGCCGTCGACGAGGGCTACTATGTCGCCGAAGGCCTCGACCTGACCTATCTCTCGGGCGGACCGGACGTCATCCCGGAGACGTCGATAATCTCCGGGAAAAGCGACCTCGCCCTCACGACCCCAGACACGACGATCAGCGCCATCGTGAACCAGGGCGCTCCGTTCAAAATCATCGGGGCGCAGTACCAGAAGAACCCGATCGGCGTCATCAGCCTGGTGGCGAGTGGCATCACCAAGCCCGCCGATCTCGTCGGCAAGACCCTCGCCGTGCCGCCGGTCAACACGATCTCGGTCGAGGCGATGCTGAAGATGAACGACATCGACCCCGGTGACGTGCGCATCGTGCCCTACGCTTACGACCCCACGCCGCTGATCAAGGGTGAGATTGACGCCTCGATCGATTTCACGACCAACGTCCCCTACACGATCTCCCAGGCCGGGGCCGAGCCGACCTCCTTCCTGCTCTACGACCACGGCTTCACCATCTACAACGACACGGTGGTCGTCACGGAGGAGACGCTCGCCGCGAAGCGCGACGAGCTCATCGCGTGGCTGCGGGCGAGCCGGCGCGGCTGGGACACGAACTTCGTCGACCCTGCCATCTGGCCGCCGAAATTCGCCGAAACCTGGTTTAAAGGCACGGGGCGGACGATCGAGAACGAGATCTATTTCAACACCGCACAGCAACCGCTGATGGCGGCGGATGGCGGCTATCTGTCGATGACAGAGGAGGGCATCGCAGCGAATCTCGCCGCGCTTGCCGCCATAGGGATCGAGGGCGACCGCTCGATGTTCGACACGACCCTGCTCGACGAGGTCTAGGCGGCGATGCGCAGGCCGCACCGTCTGTTCTTCCGTGGCGTCGGGAAGAGCTTCACGGTGCGGGGCGAGACGGTCCGGGCGCTCGAGGGGATCGACCTCGACTGCCCCGCCGGGTCTTTCACGGCGCTTATCGGACCGTCGGGCTGCGGGAAGTCCACGCTCCTTCGGATCGCGACAGGGCTCGACGATCCGGACGAAGGCGAGGTGCGGATCGGAGGGGCCCGCCCGGCCGAGGTCGCCCGTCGCGGCGAGCTCGGCGTAGCCTTCCAGGACCCCGCGCTGCTCCCCTGGCGGAGCGTGGCCTCGAACGTCGCACTGCCCCTCGACGTGCTGGGCGGCGCGACGCGCGCGGCGCGGGCTGGCATCCCCGCCCTGATCGAGCTCGTCGGCCTTCGCGGCTTCGCGGAGGCGCTGCCGGGACAGCTCTCGGGCGGCATGCGCCAGCGCGTCGCGATTGCACGCGCCCTGGTGACCGGCCCGACCGTGCTCTTCCTCGACGAGCCCTTCGGGGCGCTCGACGAGATCCTGCGCCGACAGATGAACCTCGAACTTCAGCGCATCTGGCTCGAAAGCCCTGCGACGACCTTGCTCGTCACCCACGGCGTCGACGAGGCGGTCTTTCTCGCTGATCGGGTGGTCGTGCTCGCCCCGCGGCCGGGCCGCATTCGCGAGATCGTCGAGGTCCCCTTCGACCGACCCCGCCAACCCGCGCTAATGCGCGAGCCGGCCTTTCTCGACCTCTGCGACCACGTCTCTGCCGGGTTGTCCAGCGAAGCCGTGGCATGAGTCTGTCGCGGCGCGCAGCCACATTCGGCGGGCTCCTGGTCCTTTGGGAAATCGCCGGGCGGCTTCGCCTGATCGCCGACGGAGCGCTGCCCGCCCCGAGCGCGATCCTGCTCCAGTTCTGGGCGGATCGCGCCGACTATCCTGGCCACATCGCGGCGACCCTTCAGGGAGCGAGCGTCGGCTTCGTCGTAGGCAACCTGGTCGCGGTCCTCGCGGCGCTGGCTTTTGTGCGCTGGCCGGTGACGGAGCGTCTCGCTCAAGGCGTCAATGTCGCCTTATTCGCCCTGCCGCCGATTGCGCTCGTGCCGATCCTGATCCTGACCTTCGAGGGCATGACGCCGCGTTACGTGCTCGCCGCGATCGCCGTCTACTTCCCGACGATGACCGCGATGATGGTGGGGCTTTCCCAGATCGATCCGCGGGCGGCCGACGTCGTGCGCGCCTATGGCGGCGGCGACGGCGCGCTGCTCCGGCTGGTCCGGCTCCGGTCCAGCCTCCCCGCGCTGATGGCCGGGCTGCAGGTCGGCGCTCCGAACGCGGTTCTCGGCTCGATCCTCGCGGAGTTCGGCGGCGGCGGGCGCTGGGGCCTCGGCGTCTACCTGATCGGCTCGCTCGGGCAGGCGAACCCGGCGCGGCTCTGGGGCATCGGGCTCGCCGCAACCGCGATGGCGGGCGTGCTCTATCTCGTCTTCGCGCTGCTCGCCCGTCGTCTGACCGGCTCGACCCGCGCCGTGACGCTGGCGGCTGGGGCGGCGCCGCGTCCAACGCGGGCGGCTGGCTGGACGCGCCTTGTCGCGCTCGTCCTGCCTTTCGCGCTCTGGTGGCTCCTGCTCGTCGTGCTGGATGTGCCGCCTCTGGTGGGCAAGACGCCGCTCGGCGTCGTCGAGTACCTCTTCTTCGGCCAAAGCGCCGACATCGCCCAGGCGAAGCTCCTCGCAGGCCTTGGTGAAACGCTGCCGATCACCCTCGTCGGGATGGCGGCGGGCCTCGCCTTCGCGCTCGCCTTCGCCGCCCTCGGCGAGGTCCGGCCGGCGGCGGCCGAGGCCCTGCTGCCGATCGCTCTCGTTTCTCAGACGATGCCGCTGGTCGCCCTGACCCCGCTCCTCGTGCTTCTCCTTGGTCGGGACGACGCCG
>JANOEW010000366.1:0-2286 GCA_031413475.1 Amaricoccus sp. | reverse complement strand
GCCTGCCCGCCCGGGGCAGGCGCGACTCCGCGCCAGCCGGGCAGGCGCGGCCTTATTGCGAGCGGCGGTCCAGGCTGAACCCCGCTCGCCGTCCGCCATGGGCTCCAGGCGACGGACCGGACGAGGGCCCAGCGGGGCCTCGTCTTTTCGGTCCGAAGGCAGGACGATCCTGCGGGGAGCGCCTGCTCACGAACCAATCACGAGGAGTTCGTGCGACCGCCGTTCAGTGGCTGCCGGCGAAGGTGGCCTTGGCCTCGGGGCTCGCTTCGGTCTGGTGGGCGGCGACCCAGTCGGAATAGGGCATGCCGTAGACGATCTCGCGGGCCGCGTCCTTCGACAGCGCGATGCCTCGGGCGTCGGCCGCCTCCTGGTACCAGCGGCTCAGGCAGTTCCGGCAGAAGCCGGCGAGGTTCATCATGTCGATGTTCTGCACGTCCGCGCGGGCGCGCAGGTGGTCGCGCAGCGCCCTGAACGCGGCGGCCTCGAGTTCGGTGCGGGTCGCGTCATCCATGGCTCGGCTCCTCGGTCGCGGAGACAATGTCGTCCAACATGGGCGCGAGGCGGGCCGCCCACAAGCGTTGATCAGCCTCGGTCGCGATCAGGTCGTGACGCAGTTCGATCAGCACGTGGCGCAGGCCGCGGCGAGCGCCGTGGCGGTCGAGCGTGTCGCCGTCGAGCTGGCCGGCGTAGGGCTGGTTCTCGCCGACGCAGAGGTCGGGCTCGGCGCGCAGCCGCGCGATCAGCGGCGCCGCCAGCCGCGCGTCGTGCTGCCAGAGCACGCCGACGTGCCACGGCCGGGGGGCGCGGCCGCCGAGCCGCGGCGTGAAGGAATGGATCGCCACCAGCGCGGGCGCGCGGCCGGCCGCATCCGCCGCGTCGAGCGCCGCGTCGATCGCGGCATGGTAGGGACGATGGTAGGCCGCGAGGCGGCGCGCGATCTCGGCGGGGCCGATGGAGCGGTTCGCGGGCACGATCGTGCCGTCGTAGAGCCGCATCACCAGCGTCGGGTCGTCTTCGCCGCGGTTCGGATCGATCACCAGCCGCGAGAACCGGGTCAGGATCGCGGGCGCGTCGAGGCGCCGTGCGAGCTCGAGCGTGACGCCGCGGGCCCCGACGTCATAGGCGATATGGCGCGCCATCTCCGCGTCGGACAGCCCGAGATCGCCCCCGGCGACGTCCGCGGGCACCGCGTTCGAGGCGTGGTCGCAGAGCAGCAGGAGCCGCGCCGCGCCCCCGGCGTCGACCAGCTCGCAAGGGGGGGCGTCGCGCATGGTCCGATGCTTACGGCCGGCGCGAGCCTCGCGCCAGAGCGCTGCCGGAGAATTTCCCGGCACGTCGGCATTTCCGGTTCCATGACCGGGACGTTCGGCTATAACCGGCCGGGCCAGCCACCGCGGACATTCCCCATGACCCCGACCCGCCGTCAGCGCAACGTGAAGATCGTCGCGACCCTCGGACCGGCGTCCGACACCCGGGAGCTGATCCGCGCGCTGTTCGTCGCCGGGGCGGACGTGTTCCGGCTGAACATGAGCCACGGGACGCAGGCCGACATCGCCCGGCGCCACGAGCTGATCCGCCAGGTCGAGGACGAGGTCGGTCGGCCGATCGGCATCCTCGCCGACCTGCAGGGGCCGAAGCTGCGCTGCGGGGTGTTTGCGGCAGGTCCGGCGATGCTGGAGGTCGGCGCCCGGTTTCGCCTCGATCTCGACAGCGCGGAAGGCGACGCGGCGCGGGTGAATCTGCCGCATCCGGAGATTTTCGCGGCGCTGCAGCCGGGATCGAGCCTCTTGGTCAACGACGGCAAGATCCGGCTGCGGGTGCTGGACTGCTCCGGGGACTACGCCGAGACCGAGGTGGTGGTGGGCGGCGAGATCTCGAACCGCAAGGGCGTCAACGTGCCCGACGTGATCCTGCCGCTGGCGGCCTTGTCGAAGAAGGACCGCAGCGACCTGGAGTTCGCCTGCGAAATGGGGGTGGACTGGCTGGCGCTGAGCTTCGTGCAGCGGGCCGAGGACGTGTTCGAGGCGCGCGAGCTTGCCCGGGGGCGCGCGGCGATCCTGTCGAAGATCGAGAAGCCGGCGGCGGTCACGGCTTTCGCCGAGATCCTCGACGCCTCGGACGGGATCATGATCGCGCGCGGCGATCTCGGGGTCGAGTTGCCGATCTTTTCGGTGCCGCCGATCCAGAAACGGCTGGTGCGGGCCTGCCGCGCCGCCGGCAAGCCGGTGATCGTGGCGACGCAGATGCTGGAGAGCATGATCACCTCGCCGGTGCCGACCCGCGCCG
>JANOEW010000365.1:0-4032 GCA_031413475.1 Amaricoccus sp. | reverse complement strand
ATCGCACGAACCCTTGGCATCGTTGCTCAATTCGCCCGCCAGCTTGGTCAGCTCAGCCTGCCGCGCTGAACCCGTCATGCCTTCCGCGCGGGGGCGCGCCGACGCCGTAGTGTTGCGCCAGCCGTTCCAGCGCGATCTTCAGCACCACCTTGCCCGACCGCGCCGACCAGCCGAGCCGCTTCTCCGCGGTCTCGAGCCCCTCGAGAAAACAGCAGATGCGGAACACGATGTCCGACAGCCCCGGCCCCAGCGCCCCCAGCGCCTTCGCCACCCGGACCCGTGCGTCCTGCGGCCCCTCGGCCTGCCCCCGCCCGGCCGCCATCTGCCCGCGACCGCCGGCGGTCAGGAACCGCTCCCAGTTCTGCGCCACCCGCGGGCCCATCTGCGCCAGTTCGAAATCTTCGCGCAGCCGCTCGCCCGCCTCGATCAGATCGGCGGTCAGATAAGCCACGCCGTCCTTGTCGCGCTTGCGCCCCAGAACCGACAGCGGGCTCTCGGCAAGATTGAAGCGCAGCCGCCGCGCGCCCGAGCCGTCGTCGGCCATGACCTCGCGCTCGGCGAAGAAGCGATGCTGTTCTTGGAACGGCGACGGCGCCTCAGCGAAGCCGGACTGCGGCGCGCGTGCGTCCCGTTCGTCGGTCAGCAGCCGCTTCAGCGCCGCCCGTCCGACCGGCGTGATGGCGTAGCAGGCGATCTTCCCCGCCTTCTCGCAGGCGATCCACTCCTGCAGCGCGAAAGCGTGCGCCACGTCACGGTCGACCACTGCGATCCGGTTCTGCTTGCCCGGCGCCACCTCGCGCAGCACCACCGCCTTCTCCATGGTCGGGGCCACTGCGAGGAAGGCGCCTTTCTCGCACAGCCGTCGCAGGATGCGCCGCGCCTCGCGCTCGATCCGAACCGTCGACTGCTCGTCGTGCGAATGGATGATCCGGACGGCCTGTTGCGGCATGGGCGAGCACTCCTCGTTCGTGAATGAATCGGCGCGTTCGGCGGCGTGGTTGCGGCCGAGCCGCTCCAGCGCCTCGTCGACCAGCGGATCGTCGCGCCAGGCCTCGACCTTGCGCACCTGCCGCAGCACCGTGGACGCGTGGCACCCCTTGGCCCGCGCCAACGCCCGGATCGTCATGCCGCCCGAGGTATGGGCGAGGTAGGTGACGGCGAGGTCGGGCAACCAGGACGGAATCGATGCGACAGGCGGCTCAAGAATCGGGACAGGGGCGAGGGACGCTGCGGTCGCATTCGGCACGGCGATGGCCCCGGAGATGAAGTTTTTTGCAAAACTCGTCTTAAGGTTGATTCGTGAAAGGAAGATTAATGAGGACTAATATCGTTTTATTTCAATGATATAGGTAAAGATGGGCACCGCACGATACATCCTATGGTTGTGCAACACCTGCAACGCTGTGCGCATCATCCACCGGCGAACTCACGCCGAAGAGGGACAAGATGACCGAAGCCGCCGCGATGCTGACCGACCTGCGCCGCCCGAAGATCCTGATCCGCGCCGCCCGGGCTGGCGTGACCGACTACCGCCGCGACCGCGACCTGAAGCGGCTCGTGCGCGATTCCGGCGGCGCGATTCCAAACAACGCCCTGCCGCCGCTCCTCGCCGAAGAGCACCGGCTCGAGACTACCCGCACCGGCGGCGGCGCGACCTACAACATCCAGCGCCACGTCGCGGTGCTGACGGCGATCCTCGCCGAAGCGCGGCGCAGCTCGGCGGCGGCGGCGATTCTGCACTGAGCGTCCCCGTCGCGGGAATCCTAGACCCGGTTCCGGCACGGGTGAGGCGCGCGCCCCGCCTCACCCGAACGCGTCGGGCTCCGAGGCCTTGCGCCGCGCGACGAAGTCCGCCAGCGCCTCCGCCATGCCCGGATCGATCGGCGGCGGCTCATACTCCGCCAGCGTCCGCCGCATCCGCGCGTTCGCCAGCGTCATCGAATCGGCCCCGCCTGCCTCGGCCCAGGTCTCGAACGGCCGGTAATCCAGCACTTCGCTCCGCCAGAACGCGGTCTTGAAGTTGTCCTGGGTGTGCTGGCAGCCGAGGAAATGCCCGCCCGGCCCGACCTCGGCCATGGCGCCCATCGCCTGACCGTTCTCGCTGAGGTCGATCCCCTCGGCCAGCGAATGCAGCACCCCGAGCTGGTCGGCGTCGAGCACGAACTTCTCGAAGCTCGTCACCAGTCCGCCCTCCAGCCAGCCGCAGGCGTGCAGCATGAAGTTGACGCCCCCGAGCAGCGCCGCCTGCAACGTGTTTGCGCTCTCGTAGGCCGCCTGCGCGTCCGGCAGCTTCGAGCCGCACAGCGCCCCGCCGGAGCGGAACGGCAGGTTCATGCGCCGCGCCAGCTGCCCGGCCCCCCACAGGATCTTGCTCGCCTCCGGCGTGCCGAACGTCGGCGCCCCCGAATTCATGTCGATCGAGGTCACGAACGCGCCGAAGATCACCGGCGCGCCGGGATTGACCAGCTGCGCGTAGGCGATCCCGACCATCGCCTCGGCCAGCACTTGCGTCAGCGTGCCCGCCACCGAGACCGGGGCCATCGCCCCCCCGACGATGAACGGCGAGACGATCACCGCCTGCCCCGCCGCGGCATAGACCTCGAGCGCCCCCATCATCGTGGCGTCGAAGGTCAGCGGCGAGTTGACGTTGATCAGCGAGGTCATGAAGCATTCCGGCCCCACCCGGTCCGCGCCGAACAGGACCCGGCACATCTCGACCGAATCCACCGCGCGCTCGGGCGCGGTCACGCTGCCCATGAACGGCTTGTCCGACAGCGTCATGTGCGCCAGCAGCATGTCGAGATGGCGTTTGTTCACCGCCACATCGGTTGGCTCGCATAGCGTGCCGCCGGAGTGGTGCACCCATTTCGACATGTAGCCGAGCTTCACCAGCGCGTGGAAATCCGCTATCGTCGCGTAGCGCCGCCCGCCCTCCATGTCGCGCACGAAGGGCGGCCCGTAGACCGGCGCCAGCACCAGCCCTTTGCCGCCAATCTCGACGGCGCGCTCGGGGTTGCGCGCCGCCTGCACGAAAGACCGCGGCGCGGTGGCGCAGAGCCTGCGCGCCAGCCCCTTCGGCAGATGCACCCGCGTCCCGCGCACGTCCGCTCCGGCGTCGCGCCAGCGCGCCAGCGCCTCCGGGTTGTCGGCGAAGACGACGCCGATCTCCTCGAGCACCCGCTCGGCGTTGGCCTCGATCAGCGCGAGCCCGTCCTCGTCGAGGATCTCGTAGGTCGGGATGCGTCGGCGGATGAAGGGCGCCGCCTCGATCCGCGGGGCCGTCCGCTCCGCCCGCCGCGCCGCGCCGCCACCGCTCCGACGGTGTCGCGCCCCGCCGTCGGCCGCTGCCTCGCCCATGCGTCCGCCTCCCCGGACCGCGGTCCGTTCCCGATGACGCTCCAGACATAAGTTGCGCGGGGCCGGCGAACCGCGCCGATTTCGCCGCCCCTCGCGCTATCAGCGACATTCCCCGGCCCCGCCGAGCGCCGCGCCCGTGACGCGCCACCGCGCGGGTTCTGATAGGCGTGCAACATCATGGATTTAAACAAGCGCTACGTTGGTAGTGGCCCGACCCCGCGGGTGGTTGCACGCCCGTCCCGCCTCGCATAGCGTCGGCGCAAACCAGACCCCGGGAGCGAGACGGCGATGAGCGACACCCCCTACGGCTTCGACACCCTCCAGATTCACGCAGGCAGCCGCCCCGATCCCACCACCGGCGCGCGGCAGACCCCGATCTACCAGACCACCGCCTACGTGTTCCGCGACGCCGACCACGCCGCCGCGCTGTTCAATCTGCAGGAGGTGGGCTACATCTATTCGCGCCTGACCAATCCCACGGTCTCGGTGCTGCAGGAGCGCATCGCCACGCTGGAGGGCGGCGTCGGCGCGGTCTGCTGCTCGTCCGGCCACGCCGCCCAGATCATGGCGCTGTTCCCCTTGATGCGCCCCGGAGACAACCTGATCGCCTCGACCCGGCTCTACGGCGGCACCTACACCCAGTTCACCCACACCATCAAACGCTTCGGCTGGTCC
>JANOEW010000364.1:0-1985 GCA_031413475.1 Amaricoccus sp. | reverse complement strand
TAGTCATAGATCAGCACGTTGAACTTAAAATCAAAAGGCGCCAGATGTTCAATAACTTTTTGAAGGAAAGAAGGATCGCTTTGATAAAAGTTTAAAAACCGAGCGCGAGCTCAGGCACCTGATGGACACGATCGCGCTCTTCGACGTCGACTGGATGTCGGGGATGTCGGCCGGCCTCTTCACGCTGCAGAGCGCCGACGTGAAGTCGGTCGGCGCCGAGATCGAGAAGCTCCTCGGCCAGCGCGACCAGAACCCGCTCGGCGGCCTGATCCGCATCGTGCCGATCGAGCGGATGAACGCGCTCCTGATAGTGACGCCGAACCCGCAGATGATCGAGCGCGTGCGCGAATGGATCGACAAGCTCGACCGCGGCAGCGGCGGCGAGGGCGTGCGCTTCTACGTCTACCACCTGCAGTACAGCCGCGCCGAGCGCGTCGGCCCCCTGCTGCAGCAGGCGTTCACCGGCCGCCCCGCGGCCGCGCAGCCGACGCCCGGCCCGACGCTGGCCCCCGGCACGCCCGCGGGCACGATCGTCTCGCCGCCGGCGTTCCAGAACCAGCCGACGCCGATCGTCGCGCCGCCGCAGACCGTCGTGGTCAACCAGGCGGCGCCCGCGCAGCCGCAGCCGGCGGTGCCCGGCGCGACCGGTCCGGGCGGCATCGTGCGCAACATCCAGGTCGTCGCCGACAAGGACAACAACACGCTGCTCATCGTCGCGACGCCGGCCGAGTTCTCGGTCATCGAGGCCGCGCTCCGCCGCCTCGACACGCCCGCGCGCCAGGTGATGATCGAGATGGTGATCGCCGAGGTCTCGCTCACCGACGAGTTCAAGTTCGGCGTCGAGTGGTACTTCCGCAACGGCCAGAACCAGGCCGGCGGCAATTTCCGCCGCGGCACGGTGCCGGGCAACCTGTTCGACGTCGTCGGCAGCGCGGCCGTGGCCGGCCTCGGCGCGCGCGTGCCGGGCTTCAACTACCTGCTCGCCTCCGAGCTCTTCCCCGGCGGCATCCAGGCCGCGCTCTCGCTGCTCGGGACCGCGGGCAACACCAAGATCGTCGCCAACCCGCACGTCGCCGCGCTCGACAACCAGCGCTCGACGATCAAGGTCGGCGACCGCATCCCGATCTCGCAGCAGACGCTGGTCGGCGGCACCACCAACGCGGTCACGACGACCTCGCAGTACATCGACACCGGCGTGCTCGTCTCGGTGCTGCCGCGGATCAACGCGGGCGGGCTCGTGACGCTCGAGATCCAGGCCGAGGTCAGCAACCCGGGCGAGGTCGCGAATGCGGGCGACGCGCCGCCGATCAACACGCGCTCGCTGCAGTCGATCGTCGCCGTGCAGAGCGGGCAGACGCTGATCATGGGCGGCCTCATCCGCGACACGAAGCAGACCGGCTCCGAAGGCATCCCGTTCCTTTCGAAGATCCCGTGGATCGGCGGCCTCTTCGGCGAGCAGACGATGAAGGACCAGCGCTCGGAGCTCGTGCTCTTCGTCACGCCGCGCACGGTCGAGACGCAGGGCGACATGCGCGGCATCATCGACGACCTGCGCCGCCGCATGGAGCGCCTCGAGGACGTGTTCCCGCGCGCGCCGCTGTCGCCGGGCCTCTCGCAGCCGGGCGGCGCCTGGTCGCCCACGATCCAGGCGCAGCCGGCGGTGCCCGGCACCGGGCTCCCGGGCGCCGCGCCGCCGTCCGCCACCGGCGGCAGCCCGCCGCGCTACGTCGACGTGCCGATCCTCAAGCTCGACGTCAAGCCGGTTGCGACCCCGCCGGCGGGGGCGATTAATGCCCCGCTGCCCGGCACGGCTCCTGCTTTAACGAGGCCATAAGCCCGCGGCGCGACCCTCGGCAAGAGGGGAAGGTCGAGAAAACATGCACTTTTGCTGTCGGGCTGCGGCGACATTGACGCTCCCGGGCAATTTCTCTACGCTTGGGGCGACGCAAAAGGGCATTCCGGGCGGTTTCGACCGTCGGTTCGAG
>JANOEW010000363.1:0-2013 GCA_031413475.1 Amaricoccus sp. | reverse complement strand
CAGGCGTGCTCGGGGCCGATGCCGGGATAGTCGAGACCGGCGGAGATCGAGTGGCCCTCGATGATCTGGCCGTCCGCGTCCTGCAGCAGGTAGGTGCGGTTGCCGTGCAGCACGCCGGGCCGCCCGCCGGTCAGCGAGGCCGCGTGCTCCATCCGCTCGTCGACGCCGTGGCCGCCGGCCTCGACGCCGATGATGCGCACGTCCGGGTCGTCGAGGAACGGGTGGAACAGCCCCATCGCGTTGGAGCCGCCGCCGATGCAGGCCACCAGCACGTCCGGCAGCCGCCCCTCGCGCGCCAGCATCTGCGTCCGCGTCTCCTTGCCGATGATCGACTGGAAGTCGCGCACCATCGCGGGATACGGGTGCGGCCCAGCGACCGTGCCGATGCAATAGAACGTGTCGCGCACGTTGGTCACCCAGTCGCGCAACGCCTCGTTCATCGCGTCCTTGAGCGTCGCGCGGCCGGAGGTCACGGGGATGACCTCGGCCCCGAGCAGCTTCATGCGGAACACGTTGGGCTTCTGCCGCTCCACGTCGGTGGCGCCCATGAAGACGACGCAGGGCAGGCCGAACTTGGCGCAGACCGTAGCGGTGGCGACGCCGTGCTGGCCGGCGCCGGTCTCAGCGATGATCCGGGTCTTGCCCATGCGGCGGGCGAGCAGGATCTGGCCGAGCACGTTGTTGATCTTGTGCGCGCCGGTGTGGTTGAGCTCGTCGCGCTTGAGGTAGATCTTCGCCCCGCCCAGCCGCTCGGTCAGCCGCTCGGCGAAGTAGAGCGGGCTGGGGCGGCCGACGTAGTGGGTCCAGAGGTCGTCCATCTCGGCCCAGAACGCCGGGTCGTCCTTGGCCCGACCGTATTCCGCTTCCAGCGCCAGGATCAGCGGCATCAGCGTCTCGGACACGAACCGCCCGCCGTAGTCGCCGAACCGGCCGCGCTCGTCCGGTCCGAGCCGGTAGGAATTGGGCGGGCTGATCGTCACCTGGCGCTCCCTCGCGAAACCGCGTCCTGTCTAGCGCGGGGTCTTGGCGCCGTCGACCGGCGAGTTTCGACGCGCGCGGCCTGAAACTCTTCGGCGCGCCTTTCGTATATCGGGCATCGGCCGCCTGCCGGCCACCGCTCACCCAAGGAGAAATCCATGCGACCGAAATCCGCCGCGTTCCGCTCGGCCGCGACCCTCGTCGCCGCCGCCGCCGCCGGCGGCGCCGCCGCGGCCCCCGCGGTCGGGCTGGTCGGCGACCGCACGCTGGTGACCATCGACCTCGCGACCGCGGCCGTGACCGCCAGCCTCGAGCTGCCCGGCGAGGGCCGGCTCGCCGGCATCGACTGGCGTCCCGCCGACGGCGCGCTCTACGCCGTGACCGAGTCGGGCGAGATCCTGCGCGTCGACCTCGCCGCCGGCGTCGCCGAGCCGGTCGCGACCACCGCCACGCTCCTGCCGGTCGCGGGGCCGGTGGCGATGGACTTCAACCCCATGGCCGACAAGCTGCGGCTGATGTCGGGCACGACCAACCACCGCATCAACCCCGACACCGGCGAGACAACCGTCGACGGCGTGCTGCATTTCGCGCCCGAAGCCGAGGTCGGCGACGCGTCGCCGATGATCGTCGCGACCGCCTATCTCAACGCCTTCGGCAAGCCCGAGGCCACGGCGCAATACAACATCGACGCCGGCCTCGGCGCGCTGGTGCGGCAGACCGCGCCGAACGACGGCGTGCTGATGCCGATCGGCGCGCTCGGCATCGCGCCGGCCGAAACCTACGCCTTCGATATCGCCACCGATGCAGAAGGGAACAACACGGCCTGGCTCGTCGCCGACGCCATGCTGCACACGGTCTCGCTCGAGGACGGATCGGTCACGGCGAGCTGGCCGCTGCCCCCCGAGCCTGGCCGGCTCCGCGACCTCACGGTCCTGTCCGGGATGTGAGCGGGAGGGGGACGGGCGCCGGGGTGAGTGATACCAACGGCCTCAAGCATTGACCTGTGCCCATTGCCTTGAGGTGATGGAGGAGACG
>JANOEW010000362.1:0-2848 GCA_031413475.1 Amaricoccus sp. | reverse complement strand
TTCGGCGGCAGCTCCAGCTTCGCCTTCAGCGCCGCCACCTCACCCGCCAAGCCGAGCACCAACTCGATCAGCTGCTCCCGGCTCAACGCTTCAAGTTCGACGCGATCCATCCCAAGCGTGAATCATGCCCGACTCACGCCTACAAAGTAAAATCTCTGCCTGGTGAGCTGTTACGTCCGCGCGCGGACACTGCGGGATCGGCGGCGCACGGTTCTTGCGGAGGTCTCACCGAACGCCGATTGTTCAGGGCACCGCCGAGATGAGCAGGAACGTCCCGAAGATCACCAGATGCACCCCGCCCTGCAGGACGGTGGTGCGCCCGGCGCCCAGGGTCATCATGCTGGTGAAGAGCGACAGCACGAGCAGGACGACGTACTCCGCATCGACGCCGAGCACGATCGGCCGCTCGAGGAGCAACGAGACTGCCACGACCACCGGAATGGTCAAGCCGATGGTCGCCAGCGCCGAGCCGAGCGCGAGGTTGAGCGCGGTCTGCAGGCGGTTCGCCCGCGCGGGACCGTCGCAAACCGGAGTCGTGCCGTCAAGCGGCGACGAAACCGGCAAGAAAGAGGCCCGCCCCGGTGAGGGACGGGCCTGTCACGGCCGCTGTGCGGCGATCAGTTCGACAGGTTCAGCGCCACGAAGCGCGGGGCGCCGTCGCGGCGCACCAAGAGCAGGATCGAGTTGCGCCCCGCCTCCTCGGCGGCCTTGATCCGTGCGCGCATTTCCTTGGGGCTGGTCACCGACTCCTGGCCGACCTCGGTGATCACGTCGCCGGGCTGCATACCCTTGTCGGCGGCGTCGCTGCCTTCCTCGACCGCGGTCACCGCCAGGCCATCGACATCCGCGGGAACGGCGAACTCCTCGCGCTGCTGTTCGGTCAGGCGCGACACCGACAGGCCGAGCACGGTCTCGTTGGCGGGCGGCGCGTCCGCGCCGTCGGGCACCGTCGCGGCGGCGAGGGTCGGCTCCTCGAGCAGACCGATCTCGACCGCGAGCTGCTCGACCTTTCCGTCGCGGAACGCCTCGATCTCGACGCTGCGCCCGACCTCGGTGTCGGCGACGAGGCGAACCAGCTCGCGCGTGTCCTCGATCGGCTCGCCATCGAAGCGGGTGATCACGTCGCCCGCCTTCAGCCCCGCCTCCGCGGCCGGCCCTTCGGGCACGTCGGTCACCAGCGCGCCCTCCGCGCCTTCGAGGCCCAGCGCCTCGGCCATGTCTGCGTCGACGTTCTGGATGCGCACGCCGAGCCAGCCGCGCCGGGTCTCGCCGAAGTCCTTGAGCTGGGCGACCACCCGCTCGACCACCGCCGAGGACATCGCGAAGCCGATGCCGATCGAGCCGCCGTTCGGCGACAGGATCGCGGTGTTCACGCCGATCACTTCGCCGTTCAGATCGAACAGCGGCCCGCCCGAGTTACCGCGGTTGATCGCGGCGTCAGTCTGGATGAAGTCGTCGTAGCTGCCCTGCAGCGTGCGGTTGCGCGCCGAGATGATGCCGCTGGAGACCGAGAAGCCCTGCCCGAGCGGGTTCCCGATCGCGACGACCCATTCACCGACGCGGGCGGCGTCGCTGTCGCCGAACTCGACGAACGGCAGCGGCTCGTCGCTGGTGACCTTCAGCAGCGCGATGTCGGTGCGCGGGTCGGTGCCAACCAGTTCGGCGACGAGTTCACCGCCGGTGTAGAGTTCGATGCGGATCTCGTCGGCCTCGGCGATGACGTGGTTGTTGGTCACGATGTAGCCATCGGCCGAGATGATGAAGCCGGAGCCGAGCGCGTTCGAGCGGCGCTGGCGCTGGTCGGGGCCACCCTGGCCGGGCTGGCGCTCCATGAAGTCGCGGAAGAAGTCCTCGAAGGGCGAACCCTCGGGCAGCACCGGAGCGGGGCCGGTGTCGACCCGGGCCACGTTCGTCGTGGTGGTGATGTTGACGACGGACGGGCTCAACCGCTCCGCGAGATCCGCGAAGCTGTCGGGGATCATGTCGACCGGCGTCGCGCCCGGAGTCGGGGTGACCGCGCCCTCGGGGGCCGGCGCGGTGGTCGCCTCGCCGGTCTGCGGAAACGCCGGTGCAACCACGCCGAACGTCAGTGCGAGCGCCGTGGCGAGCGCCAGGCCCGACGTCATCAGCGCCGGGAACCGGCCCGCGGGATCGGCGCGACGCGCCAGCGCAATCCCTGATTGAAAGTCCTTCAAGTTCGCCTCCTTCTCACTTCCGCGCACCCGGCCTTTCGCCCTCGGCGCACTATCTGAACCAGCCCATGATCCCGACCGCGCCGCCGCGCAAGTCACGCCTTCGTGCCTTAACGGCGCCGTGAGCCGCACGGTCAGACGCGCGCCGCCCAGACCAGGCCGACGCCGAGCGCGACGCTGACCAGCCCGACGAAGCGGCGCCGGTCGGGGCCGATGTCGCGCAGAGCGACCAGCATCGCGTCGATCCGGCCCGGCGCCAACGCCAGCACGAGGCCCTCGAGCACGGCGACGAAGCCGAGGCCGAGCAGCACATCGTCAATCATTCAGTCCGGCGCGCGTGCTCGTGGCGGAGGCCGCGGGCGGCGCGCCATCGGGCGCGGCGGGCACGGCCGCCGCAGCCGAGGTCGGCGAGCGGAGGTAGTTGAAGAAGTCGCTGTCGGGCTCGACCATCATCGTGGTGTTCTCGCCGGTCAGCGACGTCCGGTAGGCCTGCATCGAGCGGATGAAGGCGAAGAATTCCTCGTCGGCCTCGAAGGCCGACGCCAGGATGCCGTTGCGGGCGCCCTGGTGGGTGGCGCGATCGGCATGCGGCTGTCCGGGCTCGCCGAGCACCTCCGCGTCAACCCCGGCCTCGCCGAGGCCTGGGCCTTCGGTTC
>JANOEW010000361.1:0-3324 GCA_031413475.1 Amaricoccus sp. | reverse complement strand
GGAGTCGAGGCGCTTCTGGAGATCGGCCAGCTTGATCCGGATGTCCGGTTCGAGGTTGGGGTCGCCCGCCATGGCGGTGGTGATCGCAGGGGGGTCTTCGGTTGCGAAGATCTGGTTGAAAGCCTGCGCCACCGCGGCGGTCGTGGCCGGCGCCGCGTCGGCGCCGAGATGGCGGGCCAGATCCGGGCACAGGCGAACGGCGAGCCTGACGAGGGTCGTCATCGGAACCTCACATCGCGAGAACAGACGTTGAGCTACGAAGAACGGACGGGCGGAGACAACACGGAAGCCGATCGATCAATGGAACGAACTTACCGCAAGACCGGCTGCCGTTCAACCGCGCGATGCAAAGCGGATCGCAATGGCGGCGCCGCCGATCCTGGATGCGCGACGCCTCATGAACCGCCCGCTACGGTTCGGTTGCGCCGGTGTGCGTGACCGGTCGGAAAGGTTTCAGGTCGGTTAAAGTGAAACAGATTATCGTTTAAAAACAGCGATTGACTCATCTGTCCGCGCGCGGACAGTCTCCCTATCCATGGGGAGTCATTCGCCTACGGCGCCGGCGATCCGGCCGAAATCTGGCGCGGGCGTATCCTGGCCGGCCTCGATGATGCCGCGCCGGACGGCGCGGGTGCGGGTGAAATACTCGTGCAGATGCGGGCCGTCGCCAAGCCGGATCGCGCGCTGCAGCGCGAACAGCTCCTCGGTGAAGCGGCCGAGAATCTCGAGCGTCGCATCCTTGTTCGACAGGAACACGTCGCGCCACATCGTCGGGTCCGAGGCGGCGATGCGGGTGAAGTCGCGAAAGCCCGCGGCCGAGTAGTTGATCACCTCCGAGGCGGTCACCCGGCTCAGGTCGTCCGCGACGCCGACCACGGTATAGGCGATCAGGTGCGGCACGTGGCTGGTGACCGCGAGCACCAGGTCGTGGTGGTCGGGATCCATCACCTCGACCCGCGCCCCAAGCGCCTGCCAGAACGCGCGCAGGTCGGCGAGCGCACGGGCGTCCGCATCTGGCGTCGGCGTGAGCAGGCACCAGCGGTTGTCGAACAGCGCCGCGAACCCAGCCCCCGGACCGGAATGCTCGGTTCCCGCCAGGGGGTGGGCGGGGATGAAGGCCACGCCCGGCGGAACGTGCGGGCCCACCGCCTCGATCACCGAACGCTTGACCGAGCCCACGTCGCTGAGCGTGGCCCCCGGCGCCAGGTGCGGCTCGATCTCGGCCGCGATCGCCTCCATGGCGCCGACCGGGGTGCAGAGGATCACCAGGTCCGCGCCCCGCACCGCCTCGGCGGCCGTCGCGAACACCTCGGCGAGGCCCAGCGCCACGGCCTCGCGCCGGGTCGCCTCCGAGCGCGCGTAGCCGGTGATCCGCGCGGCCATGCCGGCGCGGCGCATTGCGTGGCTGATCGAGGAGGCGATCAGCCCCAGCCCGATCAACGCGACGTGCCGGTAGGCCATCAGGCGCGCACCTTGGCAAACGCTGCGACGCACGCGACCACCCGGGCGCAGGCCTCGCGGTCGCCCACGGTGATCCGCAGCGCCGCGGGCAGGTTGTAGCCCGCGACCTTGCGCACGATCACGCCGCCCGCGCGCAGCGCCCGGTCACAGGCCTCGACCTCCTCGCGGTCTCGGAACCGCGCCAGAACGAAATTGGCCGATGACGGATCCGATGGCACGCCGAGCTCCGCCAGCTCTGCGGCGATCCAGGCGCGGTTGCGTGTGTTCTCCGCCCGGCAGAAGGCCACGTAGGCCTGGTCCCCGACCGCCGCCGCCGCCGCGGCCAGCGCCGGGGTCGAGAGGTTGAAGGGTCCGCGAACCCGGTTCAGCGCGTCGATCATGTGCGCCGGGCCGTAGCCCCAGCCGATCCGGAGGCCGCCGAGTCCGTAGATCTTCGAGAAGGTCCGCGTCATCACCACGTTGTCGCGGGCGCCCACCAGGCCGGCGTGCCCGTCGAAGCCCTCGACGTATTCGGCGTAGGCCCCGTCGAGCACCAGCAGCGCGCGCGGCGGCAGACCGGCCGCGAGGCGCGCGACCGCGTCCGCGTCGATCATCGTGCCCGTGGGGTTGTTCGGATTGGCGATGAAGACCAGCCGGGTGCGCGCCGACGCCGCCGCGAGGATCGCGTCCACGTCGGTGCGCCGTCCGGCCTCGGGCGCCTCGACCGGCGTCGCGCCTGCGGCGAGCGCTCCGATGCGGTACATGCCGAAGCCGTGCTCGGTGTGGATCACCTCGTCGCCCGGCCCGGCGTAGGCCTGCGCGAGCAGCGCGATGATCTCGTCGGACCCGGCGCCGCAGACGATCCGCGCCGGGTCGAGCCCGTGTGCCCGCCCGATCGCCGCCCGCAGCCGGCCGTGGCCCGAGTCGGGATAGACATGCAGGCGATCGGCGGCCCCACGAAACGCCTCGAGCGCGGCGGGGCAGGGACCGAAGGGGTTCTCGTTCGAGCTGAGCTTGAGCGCCGCCGCCTGCCCGGGAAGCGTCGCCTCGCCGCCATGATAGGGCGCGATGTCGAGGACGCCCGGCTGGGGTCTTATTTCCGGATGCGAGGTGACCATGACGCCGTGTTCTACCGAGCGTGGCCGCGCTACTCCAGCCGAAACTGTTCCGAGCGCCTTTGCATCGCTCGGATTCCTGCGGGTCGCCGGCGCGGCTGTCGGTGGACGGCAGTCTGCGCGCTTGGGACGATCGAGCCCGGTAGACTTTGGCACGGCGCTCCGGCCGCCGGTTCCGCAGGGAACTGGTTTCAGCCGCATGTGCGAGGTCCGATGGAACAGCACCGCTAGCCATTGCGCCCGGCGTTCCGGCGCAATCGGCGACCGACGCACAGGCTATCCACAGCGTCTCGGCCGTCAGTCAGGATTTACAGGATCGTGTCGGCTGGATTGGGTATTGCGGGCTGCGGCGTGACCACCTAAACACGATCTTTGTCGGAGAGATGCCGGAGCGGTCGATCGGGGCGGTCTCGAAAACCGTTGAGCCTTTGCGGGCTCCCAGGGTTCGAATCCCTGTCTCTCCGCCACTACATCCCGAGTAAGACCCGGACATGCTTAGGATAATTGTCTGAAACGGCTGGTCCGTCCGGTGTGGCGTCTGGACGTCTGGTGTGGCGTCTGGTCACGGATAGCATGCTGACATGGCACATTGTGCCGTGTCTTGTGTGCCGACTGTGCCGAGCGTGCTGCGCCCGTGGCGATCGCCAGACGAGCTATGATTGAATCTGGGTGACGCGGGCTGATCAAGCGGCGCGGTTTTGGGCGGCATCGCTTACGGCGACGCCGTCGGTGAATTTGACGCCTTCGATGACGCGAGGCAATTGATTTG
>JANOEW010000360.1:0-1616 GCA_031413475.1 Amaricoccus sp. | reverse complement strand
CCTCACCCTGCGGGGCGGCTGGAGGGTGACCGGCCATGCGGAACACAGCTTCGCCGGCGTAGCCTTGGCATACTCCACAAAGACGTCGAAGTAGCGGTTTTCGTCGAAGACGCCGCTGTCGGTCAATTCAAACTAAGCGGTGGTCGCCGACCCGCCGCACCAGCGACTTGTCCACCAGCGCCTGCACCGCGTCGACTGGCCATTCGTCCTGGAGCGACAACACCGCCTCGGCCGCCTCGAGCGTGAACCCGCCCTCGAACACCGAGATCTGGGCCAGCGCCTGCTGCTCGTCCGGGGGGAGCAGGTCCCAGCTCCAATCCAGCGTCGCCCGGAGCGTCGCTTGCCGGGTGTGCCGGCCCCCGGTCGACGTGAGCAGCCGGAACCGCTGCTGCATGCGCTCTACCAGCACCGCCGGCGGCATCAGGCGCACCCGCGCCGCCGCCAGCTCGATCGCCAGCGGCAGCCCGTCAAGCAGCTTCACCAACGCCGGGACGTGCGGGCGGTCCGCGTCGGTCAGCACGAAGTCCCGCTTCGCCTGCAGCGCCCGCGCCACGAACAGGGCCGCCCCGTCGTCCTCGGCGAGGGGCGCCAGCGCGAGCGCGGTCTCGCCGGGGAGCCCGAGCACCTCGCGCGTCGTCACCACGAACTGCGCTTCCGAAGCCCGTTCGAGCCAGCGACCTAGCGTCTCCGCGGCGTGCCGCCCGACCTGCTCGAAGTTGTCCAGCACCACCAGGCAGCGGCCGCGGCCGGCGATCGCGTGCCCGAGCTGCGCGATCGGGTCGTCCTTGCCGAGGGGCACGTCGAGCGCGGTCGCTGCGGCGTAAAGGATGCCCTCGACGGTTCGGGCTTCGGAGAGATCGCAGAACCAGGCGCCGCCGGGCCAGGAGCCGAGCCAGGTCCAGGCGTAGTGGGTGGCGAGCCGGGTCTTGCCGGTGCCGCCGAGGCCGAGCAGGGTGACGAGCCGTGCCCCGTCGTCGATGCGGCGGGCGAGGTCCCGGAGGTCGGCTTCGCGGCCGACGAAGGCGTCGCGCTCGGCGGGGAGGTTGCGCTTGACCTCGCGGATCGGGACCCAGTGCTCGTTCTGCCATCGCACCCGCCACGCCTTGGGCGCGTCGGGCGGGGGCACGAAGGGGGCGCCACCGGCGACCCCGAGCTCGAACAGCTCGACCGGCCGGGTCACCCCCTTGAGCTGCCAGTGGCCGTGCGACACCGCGAGCAGGCCGTCTCCGCGGACCTCTCCGTCGGGCGCGACCACCGTCCGCGCGAGCCCGAGCGCCGCGACCGCCTCAGACGTCGCGAGGGTCTGGCCGCCGACCGCGACCGACATCACGCGCGCCGCCACCGGCTTCGCGATCCCGTCGACCTCGAGCGGCTTCGCCCCGCGGGCGACGTCCGCCGCGGTGTTCTCGGTCAGGAGGACCGGGCCGACGTGCAGGCCGGCCCGCGCCTTCAACGGAGGATCGAGGTTGCCGATCGCGCGGTGGTAGGCGAGGGCGTACGCGACGGCGTCGGCTGCAGCGTCGAACACCGCCGCCGGCGGGCTGAGCCTGGCGCCGGGCGCGCCGAGCGTCGGTCTGTGGCTGACGCTGATGGCCGGCACCGCGCTCCTGGTCGGC
>JANOEW010000359.1:0-1625 GCA_031413475.1 Amaricoccus sp. | reverse complement strand
CAAGGAGCTGACGGCCGCCGAAGCGAAGCGCCACCACGTCGATCCGCACCTCCTCGCCGACGCGCTGATGGCCTCGGAGCGCGCGCACGCGGCGCTCGCTGCCGACCGGGTGTCGGAGCGCGCCGACGCGATCGTCTCGGCCGTGTGGCTGGGCGCGACCGCGCTCGACGTTCTGTTCGACTCGGGGCGCTGCGGCGGCACGGCGGCCACCGGGTAGAATGAAGCGTTATCGTTTCGGGACATCCGTCATGACCAACCGCCCCACCATCCGTCTCGCCGTCGCGATGGCCGCACTCGTGCTCAGTGCCGTCGCGGCTGCCCAGACCCCGCCCGCTGCGCCCGCCGCCCCCGCCAAGGCCGGGTTGCCCACAGTGACCGTGCCGCCGGTCGCGTCGCATGCTTGCAGCAAGCCGGAGTTTCCGGGCCGCGTATCGCCCGAGGCGCGGTTGCGCAAGTGGTCCACCGACTTTCTCGAGTACATCGACTGCCTGAAGCGTTACGTGGCCGAGCGCAATGCGACGATCGAGGCGAACAACAAGGGCGCGAAGGCGGCGGTGGACGAGTTCAACGCGAGTGTCACCGAGTACAACGAGACGGTGAAGTCGCTGAACTAGCGATGCCGGACGGCCGGTGCGAAGCGCCGACCGTTCGAGCCGGGATCGGTCGCGCGCCTTCGGGCATGTGATGCCAACGGGCGAGGGTGGCCCGGAAATCGTTGCGACGGGCTTCGCCCACGCGTGCCCGCAGGCCCGGAAGGTGCGCGTCGCCCGACGATCCCACGCGAATCGACGAGCGACCGATGAGCCCCGCTAACGCACGCCGCGCTCGACCTCGCGAACGATGCCGCCGACGCAGGTGAAGACGACGTCGCGCGGCGGATCGCTGCCGTCCGCGGCATAGCTGTGCCGCGCCGCCGGCACCTCCCCACCGCCGCCGGGCGCAGGTACGCGGATCGTGTCGGTGCGGTCGGGGGTGCCGGCTTGCGCGAGCACCGCCGCGCAGGACGTGCCCGGCCGGATCGACTGGCGCGCGATCATCACCGCGTCGCTCCTGACGGCCGGCTGCGATGCTCCCGACGAAGGCGCCGCGCCCTGCGCGGGAACGGACGGCGACCAACTCGATGCCGTCGACGACAGCGGCGCCAGGGTCTGCTGCGCTGACTGCACCGGCGCGGCGGGCGGACGGGTCGAGGGCGGCTGACCCGGCACCGCACTCTCCAGCGGCAGCGCGTCCGGCCGCCTCATCACGATCATCCCCGAGTCCTGCGGCGGTTTGGCCGGCGGCGGCGCACCGGCCTGCGAAGGTAACGGCAGCACACGCACGGTCGGCTGGCCCGCGCCCGAACCTTCGAGAGGCAAGGCGTCCGGGCGGCGCATCACGACCATGCCCGACGAGTCCTGCTGCAGGCCCGGCGGCAGGCCCGGCTGCGGCGGGAAGCCGGAAGGCGGCTGCGCGGGCATCGCTCGCGGCTGCGCGGTGACGGTGGGGGCGTCCCCCATCGCCCGCGGAGGTGCGACGGGCTGTGGTGCCATCGCGATACGCGGCGCCGGGTCTGGCGCGGCGGCCGGCGGGGCCGGCGGCGCCGCCGGCCGCGCGGGGAGCGTGTTGCCGTCGCCCGCCCGGTC
>JANOEW010000358.1:0-2862 GCA_031413475.1 Amaricoccus sp. | reverse complement strand
TCGTGCTCGGCGAGGGCGCGGCGGCGTCGGCGAACGTCTTCTCCGATCCCGAGGGCGCGCGCGCCAACGTGGTGGCGGCGGCCGAGGCGGCGCTGGCCGCCGCCGGCGCCGCCGGGCGGATCGGCGATCTGGTCGCAGGGCTTGGGCTGGCGGGCGCCAACGTGCGCGGCGCGGCGGAGCGGCTGGCCGGGGCGCTGCCGTTCGCGCGGGCGCGAGTGGTCAGCGACGCGGCGATCTCGGTGCGCGGCGCGCTCGGGGCCGGCGACGGCGTGACGGCGGCGTTCGGCACCGGGTCGGTCTTCGCGTCGCAGCGCAGCGGAACGGTGCGGTTCATCGGCGGCTGGGGGTTCGTGCTCGGCGACCACGCCAGCGGCGCGCGGCTGGGGCGCGACCTCGCGGAGGCGGCGCTGCTGGCCCACGACGGGCTGGCGCCGTCGACGCCGCTGCTGCGCGCGGTGGTCGACGAGGCAGGCGGGCCGGAGGGGCTGGTCGCGTTCGGGCAGGCCGCGCGCCCGGCGGACTTCGCGGCCTTCGCGCCGCGGCTGATCGCGGCGGCGGCGGCCGGCGACGCGGCGGCGCGGGATATCCTCGCGCGCGCCGATGCGGACGTCGCGGCGGCGATCGACCTGTTGCTGGCCCCCGGCCCGGCGCTGGTGTGTTTTCTCGGCGGGCTCGGGGCGGTGTTCGCCGCGCGGCTGGCGGGCCGCTACGGCGCTCTGCTCCGGCCGCCGCTGGGCACGGCGCTCGACGGCGCGCTGGCGCTGGCGCGGGAGCTGGGGTGAGCGCGTTGTTCAGCCCGGCGGCGTTCGCGGACCCCGGCCACGGGCCGCTCTACCTGCGGCTCGGCCGGCGGATCGCCGAGGCGATCGCGAGCGGCGGGCTGGCGCCGGGCGACGCCTTGCCGCCGGAGCGCGAGCTGGCGGCGCTGACGGGGTTGAGCCGGGTGACGGTGCGCAAGGCGGTTGCGGCGCTGGTCGCCTCGGGCGCGCTGGTGCAGCGGCGTGGCTCGGGCACGTTCGTGGCGCCGCGGGTGGAACGGGTCGAGCAGTCGCTGAGCGCGCTCACCTCGTTCTCCGAGGACATGGCGCGGCGGGGCAGGAGCGTGCGCTCGGTCTGGCTGGAGCGGGGTCTGGTGGCCCCGTCGCCCGAGGAGATGATGGCGCTGGGGCTCGGCGGGGACGCGCGGGTGGCGCGGCTGGCGCGGCTGCGGCTGGCGGACGGGGTGCCGCTGGCGATCGAGCGGGCGACGCTGGCCGAGGACGATCTGCCCGACCCGGAGGCGGTCGGCGCGTCGCTGTATGCGGCGCTGGCCGCGCGGGGGTCGGCGGCCGGTGCGCGCGGTGCAGCGCATCTCGGCGGCCAATCTGAGCGCGCGCGATGCGGAGCTCCTGGAGGTCGCGCCGGGAGCGGCGGGCCTGCGGATCGAGCGCATGTCCTATCTCGACGGCGGCCGGGTGCTGGAGTTCACCCGGTCGCTCTATCGCGGCGACGCCTACGACTTCGTGGCGGAGCTGCGCCTGTCCCCTGATCCCGAGAGGAGGTCCGCATGACCGAGGCCCAGACCCTGATGCGCGCGGAGGTCGAGGAGATCTGCGCCGCCGCGGCCCGGTTCCTGGAGGGTTCTCGCGCGGCCGTGGCCGCGGCGGCGGCGGCGATGCGGGCGGCGGACCCGGGGCTGATCGTTACCGTGGCGCGGGGGTCGTCGGACCATGCGGCGACCTATCTGAAATACGCGGTCGAGCTGGTCGCGGGGGTGCCGGTCGCTTCGGTCGGGCCGTCGGTCGCCTCGCTCTACGGCAAGCGGCTGCGGCTGGCGGGCGCGGCCTGCGTTGGGGTCTCGCAATCGGGGCAGAGCCCGGACATCGTGGAGATGATGCGGAGCGCGCGCGCGGGCGGGGCGCTGACGCTGGCGATCACCAACGACCCGGCGGCGCCGCTGGCGCAGGCCTCCGACCATACGCTGGCGCTGCAGGTGGGACCGGAGCGCAGCGTGGCGGCGACCAAGACGTTTGCCGTCTCGGTGCTGGCGGGGCTGGCGCTGCTGGCGGAATGGCAAGAGGACGAGGCGCTGCGCGCGGCGGTTGCGCGGATGCCGGAGGATTTCGCGCGGGCGCTGGAGTGCGACTGGACGCCGCTCGCCGACCGGCTGGAGGCGGCGGGGTGGCTCTATGTGCTCGGCCGCGGGCCGGGCTATGCGATCGCGTCGGAGGTGGCGCTGAAGTTCAAGGAGACCTGCGGTATTCAGGCGGCGAGCTATTCCGCCGCGGAGGTGCTGCACGGGCCGTCGGCGATCGTCGGCGAGGGTTTCCCGGTGCTGGCGCTCGGGGTCGGGGACGCCGCGCTGCCGCAGCTGGTCGCGACCGCCGACCGGCTGGCGGGGCAGGGCGCGGACGTGTTCCTGACCGCGCCGGGCGGCGGCGTAGGGGTCACGCGGCTGTCCGCGGTCGAGGGGCTGCACCCGCTGACGGCGCCGCTGGCGCTGATCCCGAGCTTCTATCTGTTCATCGAGGCGCTGGCGCGGCGGCGCGGGCTGAACCCCGACACGCCGCCGAACCTGCGCAAGGTGACGGCGACGGTATGAGCCGGGCGGTCTTCACCGGCGCCGCGGTCTTCGACGGCGCGGCGCTGCGCGAGGACATGGCGGTGGTGGTCGAGGACGGGCGCGTGGTCGCCGTGCTGCCCGCGGCCGAGGCGCCGGAAGGCGCGGTCGTGCGGCTCGCGGGGGGGACGCTGGCGCCGGGCTTCGTCGATCTGCAGATCAACGGCGGCGATGGGATCATGCAGGACGGCGCGGCGGGCGTGGCGGGGATCGCGCGGATCTGCGACGCCCATGCGCGACTGGGGACCACGGGATTGCTGCCG
>JANOEW010000357.1:0-2670 GCA_031413475.1 Amaricoccus sp. | reverse complement strand
CGGCCGGGCTTCGCACCCGCGCATTTCTTTGGTTGGACCCGTCCTAGGTCGTTCGATCATGTTGTTGGCCCGCGCCGGAAAGGTCAAGGCAAACTGGTCAAGAATCGAACGATCCCATCGCGAGACCGGGTGAACGTCCCGACCTGGATGCGGGTGGTCAGGCGACTGCCAGCATTTCGAGCAGTCGCGCCGCGCGCCGGAAGTCCTCAGCGCGACGCGCCGCGGCGGCGGCGGCCTCGTCGTCTACCCCCCAGCGCTCGGCCTGCCAGGTCTCGTCGATCTGCGCCAGGTCCCAGGCCGCGTCGGCGGCGAGCGCGCCGCGCGCCACGGCCAGAGCCAGCACCAGCGAGCCCGACAGCGTGGTGAGTTCGGACAGCGCGGTCAACGCGAACGGGTTTTCGGCGGCGACCGCCGCGCGGAGCGCCGCGAGGCTGGCGACGGGCTGGGGGCAGTGGACGACGCCCTCGACCGTCACGAGCGGGGCCGCGAGCGACGCCGCGGCCCAGGCGAGCGGCGGATCCCAGCCCGCGGCCTGGCGGCGGAGCAGGCCCTCGGGTTCGGTGGCGCGGTAACAGAGCAGGTCGCTCTCGCCGAAGGCGGCGATGTGGTCGACGACCGGCCTCGGCGCGGGCGCGACGCGGTCGATCGCGACGTTGGCGGCGCGGGTGAACGGCAGCGCCCCGGGGCGCAGCGCGCCCTGCATCCCACACCATTCGGCGGCGATCGCCTCGGCGAACGCCCGCGTCGGCAGGCGCAGCGCCGCTTTCGCCGGGGTGCGCAGCGGACGGCCGTCGAGCAGGACGCCGAAACCATCCGCCTCGGCCGTCACCGCGACCTCGGTCCAGAAGCGGCGCGCGCCGGTCATTCCGACCGGGACCAGAGGCGATCGAGCGCGGCGTCGAGGTCGTCGAAGGCGTCGATCACCAGGTCCGCTCCGGCGGCCTCGAGCCGCGCGCGCGGGTGGTAGCCCCAGGCGACGGCGATCGTGGCGAGCCCCGCGGCCCGGCCCATGGCGACGTCGAATTCGGTGTCGCCGACCATGACTCCGGCCGCGGCGGCGCAGCCGGTTTCGGCGAGCGCCGCGCGCAGCATCGAGGGATGCGGTTTCGAGGGATGCGCGTCCGCGGTCTGCGTCGTGGCGAAATAGCGCCCGAGGTCGTGGGCCTGCAGGGCATGGTCGAGGCCGGGCCGCGCCTTGCCGGTCGCGACCCCGAGCAGCGTCGCGGGGCGCGCAGCGAGCCGGTCGAGCGCCGCGCGCGCGCCGGAATAGAGCGGCGCGTTCGCCACGCCGCCGTCGGCGCGCCGGGTGACCAAGCTGTCGCGGTAGAGCGCGGCCAGCGCGGCGGTTTCGGCCGCCGGCAGGTGCGGGACCAGCGCCGCCATCGCCTCGGGCAGCGACAGGCCGACGACGGCGAGCGCCTTCGCCGCGGGCGGGGTCGGGCGGCCGGCGGCGGCGAAGGCGTCGGCCATGGCGGCGAGGATCGCGTGCTGGCTGTCGATCAGCGTGCCGTCGAGGTCGAAGACGACGAGGCTGCCGCTCATGCAAGGTCCTCGAACGGATCGTCCGGCGCGTCCTGGGGCCGCCAGCCGAACAGAGCCCAGGTGCGCGCCATGTGGTCGGGCAAGGGCGCCGTCACCACCAGCCGCGCGCCGGTCACGGGATGGGTGATCGACAGGGATCGCGCGTGCAGGTGCAGCTTGCGGCTGACCTGGCCACCGAGTTGCGCGCCCCAGCCTTCGCCGGCGTTTTCCTGCGCGCTGCCGCCGTATTTGCCGTCGCCGACGATCGGATGGCCGATGGCGGCCATGTGCGCGCGCAACTGGTGGGTGCGGCCGGTGATCGGCGCGAGCGCGACCCATGCCGTGCGTTTCGCCGCCGCCTCGATCGTGACGTAGTCGGTGGTCGCGCGCTTGGCCCCCTCGGTGGTCGCCACCGCGTCGGGCGCGACGACGCGCATCTTTTCACCCTCGCCGCCCGGGCCGTGTCCGGGGGCCTTTACCAGGCCGTAGCGGATCGTGCCGGCCTTCGGGCCGGGGGCGCCTGCGACCGCCGCCCAGTAGATCTTGCGCGCGTCGCGGGCCTGGAAGGCCCGGGCGAGGCCCGCCGCCACCCGCGCGCTGCGCGCGAGCAGCAGCACGCCCGAGGTGTCGCGGTCGAGCCGGTGCACCAGCCTCGGCTTGTCGTCGCGTCCGAAGCGCAGCGCCTCGGCGAGGCCGTCGACATGGCGCGTCGTGCCCGAGCCGCCCTGGGTCGCGAGACCCGGCGGCTTGTCGATCGCGATAAGGTCGTCGTCGCGGTAGAGCACGGCGGCCTGCATCAGTCGCGCGTCCGCATCGGAGATCACTGCCGCGCGGGGCGCCGGCGACGGGTCCGCCTCCGCCGGGATCGGCGGCAGGCGAAGCATCTTGCCAGCCGCGAGGCGCGTCGAGGCCTCGACGCGGGCGCCGTCGAGCCGGATCTCGCCCTTGCGGCACATCCGCTCGATCCGCCCCTGCCCGACGTGCGGATAGAGCCGGCGCAGCCAGCGGTCGAGCCGCAGATCGGCCGCGTCGGGGCCGAGCACGATCTGGCGGACCCCGGTCATCGGGCGGGTCGGCCGCAGGGGTCGACGGCGGGGACAGGCGGTGCGAGCACGGCGGCGGACGGCTCCGCGAGCCGCTGATGGATGT
>JANOEW010000356.1:0-3250 GCA_031413475.1 Amaricoccus sp. | reverse complement strand
TAGCCGATCTGGGTGCGCGGATCGACTTCCGAGGCGAGGAAGCCGTCGATGCGGCGCGCGACGTGCTCGGAATTCTGGTAGGCGAACCAGCCCGCGGCGATCACCCCGCCGCCGACGCCGCCGAGCAGCAGGACCGGCGCGCCCGCCGCAAAATACATCAGCCCCCAGGTGGCGATGACCAGGCCCGCCTGGCCGAAGTCCGGCTGGAGCGCGAGCATCACGGTCAGGAGCGCCGCGACCACGAACGAGAGCGTTCGGCCCGGCGGGCCGCCAGCATCGTAGGACGCCGCCATCAGCCAGGCGGCGAAGATCGCGAAGCTCGGCTTGAGGAACTCGGACGGCTGCACGGACACGAAGCCGAGCGAATACCAGCGCACGGCGCCCTTCCCGAAGTCGGTCCCGAACAGGGGCAGGAGCGCGACCGCCACGAACGAGCCCAGGAAGGCGAGGACCGCGAGACGGCGGAGCGTGGCGGGGGCCATCATCGAGACGACCAGCATCGCGAGCAGCGCGACCGCGCCGAAGGCGGCCTGCCGCGTGACGTAGTGGAAGGGATCGAGGCCGTTCTTGACCGCCAGCGGCGGAGAGGCGGCGAGGCCGAGCAGCATTCCGGCAAGGAACAGGCCGAGGATCGCGGCGAGCGACCAGCGGTCGATTGTGCGCCACCAATGCGGGAGGATCGGCTCGCCCGGCCTCGCCGGAGCGGCGCCGTAGACCATCTCGGTCATCGCGACCTGCCCTTCGCCATACCACTGCCTGCCTCGGACGGCCGGATTGGTCCGGTCCGCATTTTGATAACAGTTTAGACGGATCGGGCGGGAAAGGCCAGCGTCTCGCGAATCGGGATCAGAAAACATCCATCAGATAGAGGATGATGATGATTGGGATCGGAATGCCGATCATCCAAGCCAGAGCGCCTTTCATGGGATCCTCCTCGCGGTTCGAGTGCGCCGGTCAACGCGGCGCGGCGCGGTGGGTTCCCGTGTTGTGCGTGAAATTGCGCCGCTGCGGCCGCGAAAGGGTGTAGGCTTCCCGGTTCAAGCAACAATCCCGAGGGAGGGAGCCATGACCGTCGCCCGCGTGACCGAGATCACCGCCTCGTCGAAGAAGAGCTTCGTCGACGCCGTCGAGGTCGGCGTTTCCCGCGCCGCCAAGACGCTTAAGAACGTCAAGGGGGCCTGGGTGCAGGAACAGAGCGTCGAGGTCGAGGGCGGCAAGATCGTCGCCTACCGCGTCAACATGAAGGTGACCTTCGTGCTGGCGGACTGACCCGGCCGATCAGCCCCGCGTCGCACACGTGCGAACGGGTCAACCGTTTAAAATCGACCCATTCGACCGCATGAAATTCGGTGCGGTGGCAAAAACGAACGGGCGGCGCCCTGCGACGCCGCCCGTTGCATTCCTGGCGACGCTGGTCGCGCCGACGATCAGGTTCAGGCGAGCTGAAGGTTTGCCGCCGACTCGCGGCCGTCACGACCGGATTCGATGTCGAAGGTGACCTTTTGGCCATCGGCGAGCTGGGTGATGCCCGCCCGCTCGAGCGCGCTGGCATGGACGAAAACGTCCTTAGAGCCGCGCTCGGGCTGAATGAAGCCGAAGCCCTTGGTTGCGTTGTACCATTTCACGGTGCCATTGGCCATCGTGAGGTCTCCTGTCTTGTGTCGCCGCCCGCGGAGTGCGGCGGCCCGGCGCTGTCAGCGGTTTCGAGAGACTGCAGCCGGTTAGGGAGACAGACGGTCGAGAGTGTAACGTCGCTTAAGTTGCATGGAGGATCCGTCGGGGAAATGCAAGCGATTCCGGCGGGGCGATCCCGCTTCGTGCTAGAATAGAGCGGCGAGCAGCACCCACAGCGCGATCAGGATCACGACGATCGAACCGATCGAGAAGAAGGTCGCACGCACCTCGTGGCTCCGGGCGTTGGCGTAGGCCCAGGTGTGGGCGAAGCGGCAGAGGACGAAGACGGCGAAAAGCAGCACGGCGAGCCAGTAAGGTGGTGCTGCGGTGACGAAGATGAGGCCGGCGGCGAGGAAGGCCGGGATGCTCTCGAGGTCGTTGCGCTGCATCCGCCTCGAGCGCTCGACGGCGGGGTGGGGGTCGAGCTGGTCGGGCCGGGGGTTGCGGTTGGCGGCGCCGGGGCGCAGGTCCTCCGGGTTGAGCAGGCCGGCGTTGCTACGGATCATCAGGACGACGGTGAACCAGCCCTGCGCCATCAGCTTCAGGATCATCAGCGCCGCGGCGACGGCGTAGGCGGCGAAGACGGGGTTGTCCAGGGTGAGGAGGGACATGGGGCGGGTCTCCCTGATGGCGCAGCAACTTAGCATGCAGCCCGGGGTCCCGGATAGGACGGGGACTGTTGACCAAGGTGTCGCTTTCGGCTACAGACAGTGCGCCGATGAAGAAAGTGCAGTACAGCAGGGACGCGGTCCGGACCCTGCGAGGGATGCCGCGGCCGACGGCGCAGCGGATCCGCGACAAGGTGGCGGCTTACGCCGCCGACGCCGCGAGCCAAGCGGCGAACGTGCGGGCGCTGAAGGGCGAGGACGGCGTGCTGAGGATGCGCGTCGGGGATTGGCGGGTCCTGTTCGAGGATGGCGCGGTGATCGCGGTCATCCTCATCGGGCCGCGCGGCGGCGTCTACGACTGAAGGAGGACGGCATGGGCGAGATGGTGACGATCCCGCGGGAGGAGTATGAGCGCCTACTGGCCGTCGCCGAGGACGCGGAGGACGGGGCGGCGGTCGCGCGGTTTCGCGCGCGGCTGGCGGCGGGCGAGGAGGAGTTGGTCTCCGCGGCGATGGTCGACCGGCTGCTGGCGGGCGAGAGCCCGGTGCGGGTGTTGCGCGAGCACCGGGGGATGACGCAGTCGGGACTGGGACGGGCCTCCGGGGTCAACCGGGTGGTGATCGCCGACTTCGCGGCGGGCCGGAAGGGCGGCTCGGTGCGGAGCCTCATGGCGCTGGCGGCGGCGCTGGGGGTGGGGGTGGATGATCTAGTGTGAGGGGTAATACCAGCTTGCGCTGAACCTGACTTACGGAGGGGATTGAACGAAGCCGCTGCGCGGCACGGGGACTGCTTCACGGGCAGTGCTCCTGACTGGAAGGTTTGGGTTGCTAAGAGCCTGCCCGAAAAGAAGTTGATCGATATCAGGGTTTTGTGATTCTCCGTCTTTTTCGAGAAGATTGGGGAACCGGATGCCTTGGAATGATACCGCTCGCTTCGAGCATAGACGGAATGCCGAACGCTATCCAAGC
>JANOEW010000355.1:0-1738 GCA_031413475.1 Amaricoccus sp. | reverse complement strand
CCTGGCCCGGTCCGCCCACCGGGTCGACCGCCAGGGCCACCAGCACGCGCGCCGTGAGCAACCCCTCTCGCTCGGCGGCCGCGTACGCTCGCAACGCGCTTTCGTCGGCGCTCGCCTCGTGCAGCGTGGTGATTCCGAGCGACGCGGCAAGCGCGAGCGCTCGCGCGAGCCCCGCGCGCATCTCGGCGGCCGTGTGCGGAGGCACGTGACGAGCGACCAGCTCCATGGCGGCTTCACGCAGCGTTCCTTGGGGCGACCCGTCGGGCGCTCGCACGATGACACCGTCCGGCGTAGGGTCGGGCGTCTGCGCGCCGATACCCGCGAGCACCACAGCCCGGCTGTTCACCCACGCCGAGTGCCCGGTCGCGTCGGTGAGGTAGGCGGGCCGGTCGGGCACGTGATGAGGCTCAGCTGTGGCACGACGCCGCTGGCGAGCACGTTGCGCTGGAACACTTCGGCATAGCCGCCGAGCGAGGCTACCCCTTCCTGAATACGTGCGCCGCCGCTGTCGTTCAGGCCGATGACCGGCGCGCCGACTTTCATGGCCATGTCCATCACCTTGCAAATTTTCTGCGCGTGGCGCTCGGACAGGCTGCCGCCGAAGACGGTGAAGTCTTGCGAAAACACGAACACCAGCCGCCCGTTGATCGTGCCGCTGCCGGTGACGACACCGTCGCCGGGAAACTTCTGCTCCGCCATGCCGAAATCGGCGCAATTATGCTCGACGAACATGTCGAGTTCTTCGAACGACTCTTCGTCGAGCAGCACGTGCAGCCGCTCGCGCGCGGTCAGCCGTCCCTTGGCGTGCTGGGCGTCGATGCGCTTCTGCCCGCCGCCAAGGCGGGCTTCGGCGCGGCGCGCCTCCAGCTGTTCGATGACGTTCGCCATGGTCGCTCCCTGAATTAGTCGTCCCGCCATATCGCGACGCCCGCCGCTGGCAATGTCTGCCCGCCGAAATCCGCTGGAGCGGTGCCGTAGTTGAAGGCGAAGACCGTGTCGCCGTTGCGCCGGACGCGGATATCGCGGGGGAGGGGGGTGGTCGTGACGCCTGCTTCTTCGGTCATTCGCGCGACGATTTGGTCGAGCAGGGCGGCGTCGGGCCACGCCGAGAGATAGCGGAGCTTGCCCTGCTGCCACACCGGGCCGTCGGGCGTGAGGTCGCTTTCGATGTGCTCGATCCAGCGCGGCCCGCCATGCGCGGGGTCGTGGCTTTCGACGCGGACGATCTTGATCGGGAGGTGGCGCTGTAGCGGTCCCGGCGCAAGCGTTGCAGGGATCGCGAAATCGGTGGTCTTGCTGCCCGTACGCGGGCCGAGCAGCACAGGCACGACGAGCGCGGCGAGCTTGTCTGCCAATGCGTCGCCGAGGATCGGCAGCGTGGGGGCGACCACCATTGCATAGCCGGTGAGGTCGTCATCGGGCGAAACGATATCGATGTTCAGGCCCGCGCGGCGGAGTGCGGAATAGAAGACAAAGGCGAGTTCTAGGTAGCGGAACGAGCCCCCTTGCGGCTGGGTGTCGATGACCCACGCGGCTTCGTAAGAGAAGAGCAGGGCGACAGTTTGTCCCTTGTTGCCGTCACCCCGGACTTGATCCGGGGTCCACCCTTCAACTTGCGAAGGCTTCGCGGGTTGCGGGGTGGACCCTGAAACAAGTTCAGGGTGACGCAGTTCCTTGGAAACGCCCCGTACCTCCGCCCCGCCGAAGTCCTCGACCCGGTCGGGCCGGTTCAGCCCTG
>JANOEW010000354.1:0-2473 GCA_031413475.1 Amaricoccus sp. | reverse complement strand
CGTGAGGCCAAACGTAGGCTCGGCCGCCGCAGTTGTTTTTCGGATCGGGCATCGGGCTTGGTCGGCGAACGAGCCGCTGTTGCCGAGCAATCAACCCGGCGCGCGACGGGGCGATGACAGGCACGTCATCAGCAGGATCGTGCAAGTGCTGAAGGCGGGCTGCCGTGCCCTTCCGCCTATGGTCCGCTGACCACCGTCTACAATCGCTTCAATCGCTCTAGCGCCGCGGGCTCTGGCGGCAAAACTTCGCTACTGGTCGCTCAGGCGGATCTCGCCGAGGACATCAGAATCGACTCGACCGCCTTCCGGGCGCATCGCTCAGCGCATGGCGGAAAAGGGGGGAGAAAGTTTAGGGCATCGGGCTCTCGCGTGGCGGTCCGACCACGAAAATCCGCCCCCTGTCCGATGGACGCGGGCGCGCCGTCGCGCTTCTGACCACGTCCGGGATCAGCGCCGATATCTCCGCGGCACCGAGCCTCATGGCCACCTGATCGGCGCCGGGACGGCTGATCGCTGACAAGGGATACCGCTCTATTAGCCTGCGGAGCTCCCTGCGGCGCAGCAAACCGAGGCCGTCATCCCCTCCACGACCTCGCGCAAGCGGCCGATCCCCTACGACCGCCAAGCCTATCGCGAGCGCAACAGGATCGATGCGCCTTCTGCTCCCTCAAGGACCTCCGACGCATCGCCACTCGTTGCGACAAGCTCGCCCGAACGTCCTCGCCGCCGTGGAAATCGCTGCCATCATCCTGTGGTGGACCTGAATGAGTCGTGACCCTAATCTGCGATCCAGACCTCAAGACGGCCTGGCGTCGCCGCGCCGTCGGCGGAGCCGAGATCACGGACCTCTAGAAGGGTCCGGGTCAGCGGCGCGAGACCGCGTGCGAGGGCCTCGGCGGCGGCGCGGTCTAGCGCATTGAAGTATTCCACGCGACCGAGCGCGAACGGGACCGGCATGGGCAGCACGTCGACGGTTCGGTAGCCGGCGTCGGCGAGGGCCGCGCGCAGGGCGTCCCGACGCTCCTGCGACAGATCAGGGCCGATGCGCAACCGGACCGCGCTTTCGGACACTGGCGTCGAAGCCGCAGCGCCACGCTCGGCCGACTGCGCCGCCGGCAGCGGGCCGGCGCCGAGCGCGGCGGGCGCCGCATCCGCCGTCGCCGCCGGCGCGGGACGGAAAACCAGCGCCAGCGCAACGATCGCCGCGGCCAAGGCGAGCCCCAGGGCGATCGCCAGCAGCAAGGCGCGACGCCCTCGGTCGTGCACGGATGGCGGCGCCGCTCCGGCGTCGCGCGCTGCCGACGTCGACGGCTGCGGCGCGAGCCCCAGTGTCGGGACCGCCACCTCCAGAGCTTCGCCGGCCGGTTCGCAGGCCGCGGCCGCCGCCCGCGCCGCACCGGACGGCCGGTCTTCGGCGATCGGAACGGCCCCGAGCGCGTCGAGGTCCGGGTCCGCCGGGGAGGTCGCCGAAGTCGCATCGGCGCGGACGCTCCGAACCCTTGCCGCGCGCCCTTCGGCGACACTTCGGAGCGGCGGGGCGGCGACGTCTTCGAACGGGTCCGGCGGCGCGTCGGCGAACGCGGGTCCCGGCGCGAGAACGGCCGGCCGATCGGACCCCGCGGGCCGATCAGGTTCCGTTTTTCGCATCACGTTCATCCCGATGTCGCTCCTCCGGGCTCCGCGCCGGGTCGGAAGGCCGCGACGAAGCAGACCTACACCCGACGCCTACGCGATGCGGCGGCTTGACGGAATGGCCGCCAGTGAAACGTGATTAACACTCAGCCAGCCAGGGCGGCGCGGTACCAGTCGACGATCCGGCGCCGCTCGTCCGGCTCGATGCCGGTGACGTTGCCAGGCGGCATTGCATGCGAGCGGCCGGCCTGCAGATAAACCTCGCGCGCATGCGTCGCGATATCCGCCTCGGTTTCGAGATAGACGCCCTTCGGCGCCCGCACGAGGCCTGGCCAGAACACCTCGCGCGCATGACACATCGAGCAGCGGCCGAGCATCGTCTCGGAGACCCCGGCGAATCCGTCGGTCGAGGCGAATCGCTGCTCGAGCCTGCTGAGCTCGACCGGCTCTGGCGCGGGGCTCGCGCCCGGCGCGGTCGACAGCCACATGATGACGATGAAGATCACCGCGGTCGCCGGCCAGGTCCAGGTCGGATTTCCTTTGCGCGCGTGGATCGTGTTGAAATAATGCCGGATCGTGACCCCCATTAGAAAAACGAGACTGGCGATGATCCAATTATACTCCGTCGCAAACGCGAGAGGATAGTGATTGGAGATCATCAGGAACAGAACCGGCAGTGTAAGATAATTATTGTGGGTCGAGCGTAGTTTGGCGATCTTCCCGTATTTTTGGTCGGGGACGCGTCCTGACTTCAGGTCAGCCACCACGATCTCCTGGTTCGGGATGATGACGAAAAACACGTTCGCCGACATGATTGTCGCGGTGAACGCGCCGAGGTGCA
>JANOEW010000353.1:0-6461 GCA_031413475.1 Amaricoccus sp. | reverse complement strand
CCGGGACCGAGCAGCAGCACCTGCGCCCGGATCGCGGGCGGCAGCGCAGCGGCGGGGATCGGGTCCATGCGGCCGCCCTGGGCCGCCGAGGCGGCTCGGCTGTACTGGCGCGCGGCCGCCGCGAAGCCGCCGCCGCGACCGAGGTCGCGCGCCAGCCGCTCGGCCAGCTCGAGCGTCGCCGGCTCGCCGCGCTCGGCGAAGGGCAGGGCGATTTCGCTCATCTCGACGATCTCGACGGGGGCGTTCTCGGCGATGACGAGCGCCGCGTCCAGATCGCCTTCGCTCGGCATCGCCTTCTGGCGAAAGCGGCTCTGCACCACCTCGCGCCACAAGAGGCCCGCCTCGACGAAATCGTCCATGGTCTGCCGGTCGATGTCGCGCCCCGCCAGCGCCGCGAACACGTCGTCGACGGTCAGGCCGCGCTGGGTGGCGAATTCCTCGACGCCGACAAACAGCGCGCCTTCGGGCAGCTCGATCTCCAGCGCGCGGGCGGCCTGCACCTTGACCCGGTCCTCGGTCAGTTGCTCGATCGCCTGGGCGCGCAGGTCGCCGCGCGCGCCGAGCGCCTCGAGCAGCCGCATCCGCTGGTCGATGTCGTAGTGGGTGATCGCGCCGTTGTTGACCGTCACTGCCGGCGAGAACGGATTCTGCGCCGCCGCCCCCGCGCCCGCCAGCACAGCGACCGCCAGCACAAGTCCTCGCAACAGCATGCCGCCCCAACCTCGCGCGCCTCTGGGTTTCGCCCGTCCGGGGCCGCCGCCGCAGGGTCTCATCGCAGCCCCGCCACCGCGCAGCCTCGTGTCGGCCAGTCCGCCCGGGTTCCCGACGCGCCGAGCCCCGCCAGGCGCAGGCCGAACCCGATCGTCGTCGCGGGCGGAAGATTAGCCGATGACGTATACCTGCGCGAGACCGAAAGGTCGATCTCGGCGCATTCGTTGCCGTAGGTGATCCCGCCACCGGCGCGCAGGTTGGCGCCGCGCTTCGCGTCGTAGCGCCAGTTGCCGCGGACCTCCCAGTTCGGCAGGACCCGGTACCGCGCCGCGAGCGCCAGCTCGCTGGTCTCGGCCTGCGGCCCGAGGAAAGGGTTGGTGTCGTCTTCGGCGAAGTAGATGTAGCTCGCGTCCAGCCCGCCGCGCGGCCCGTCGTAGGCCACCGCGACCTCGTTGCGGGTGAAGCTGAAGTCGTCGTCGAGCAGCAGGCGGTTGGCGAGGCCGAGCCCCCAGTCGAACTCGAGGCTGAGCGCGCCGACGTAGTCCGACCAGCGGCCGTCGAGGCCGGTTCCCTCCGGGAACTGCTGGAGATCGCTGCCGCGCAGCACCCGCCCGAGCGTGACACCGAGGCTCCAGCCGTCCGGATCGTGCCGCGCATACTCCACGCCGAGGTTCGCGCGCATCCCGGTCTCCAGCCGGTCGCGCCCGGGAAAGCGGTTGAGCGAGAACAGGTTGGCGTAGGAGAACTCGGGCAGCTCGCTGTCCTCGTTCGGCACGTCGCTGTCGCCGAGGGTGTCGGAATAGACCAGCTGCACGATCGGCTCGACCAGATGCTGGGCCTGCGCGTCGCGCCGCACGAAGGGCCAGCGCAGCTCGACCGACGCTTCGGGCGCCAGCCGGGTCAGTACGCCGTCGTCGAGCTCGGGATTGTCCCAGACCCGGTAGCTGTCGACCGCCGCGCCGGCCGTCGCGCCGAGGCGCAGGCCGCGCGCCAGCGTCCAGTCGCGCCGCCAGTCGACGCCGCCGGTCCCGCGCACCATGCTCTCGCCAAGCTCGCGCGTCATCCCGAGCGCCTGCAGGTCGAACGACAGCCGGCCGCCCGCGACCGGGTTTTCGAGCTGCCGGCGGTAGACGAGATCGGGCAGGATCGCCGGAACGTTTTCGTTTTCCTCGTCCGGCAGCAGACTCTGGAAGGCGATCGCCGCAAGCCGCAGGTTGTCCTTCTCCCGCGTGCGCCGTATGCGCGCCGTGCTTGTCAGCAGATCGGCGTCGGAATAGTCGAACTGCTTGAGAAAGACGTCGTCGCTCACCAGGCTCACGTCGAAATCGCTGATGAAACCGCGGCCGAGCGCGAAGTCGCCGATCCCGGCGAGCGCCCAGCGGGTCGCGTTCGGGCTGAGGGTGTCGTCGAGCCCGTCGTTGATCGCCCCCACTCCACTGAGTTCGAAGCCGCCGCGGGCGACGCGGCGGCGGTACTCGCCCTCGAGGAGCGCGCCGCCCTGCGTGGTTAGGAACGGGGTGACGGTCATGTCCGCCGACGGCCCGAGCACCCGGTAGTAGGGGGTTTTCACCGCCGAGCCGTAGATCTGCGAGGTCAGGAACTCCGGGGCGAGAAAGCCGCTCGCGCGCTCGACCCGCGGATCGGGGATCGACAGCCGCGGCAGCCAGGCGATCTGCAGGCCGAGCACCTCGAGCCGGGCATCCTCGAAGTAGATGCGCTGCGCCGCCTCGTCCTGGGTCACCCGCGCCGCCCGGATCGCCCAGGTCGGCGTCGGGTCGCCGGGGCAGATGGTGCAGCTCGAGGCGATCACCCGATCGAGCGTCACGAAGCGCCCCTGCGCCCGCCGGGCTTCGACCGCCGCGATCTGCAACTCGCCGGCGATCAGCACGCGCGCGCCGAGCACCAGACCTTCGGCGAGGTCGGGCGACAGCGCGGCCGCGTCCGCCAGCAGCACGCCGCCTTCGGGATCGACCAGCACGATCGGCCCTTCGGCCCGCACCTCTTCAGCGCGCTCGTCGTAGATCAGTCGCCGTGCGCGCAGGATCCTGCCCTCGTAGAGCACCTCCACGGCGCCCGACGCGATCAGAAGCCCCGTCTCGCGGTCGTAGGTCACCTGGTCGGCGATCAGCGACACCGGCGGCGACTGGGCCTGCGCGACGCCGGCGCAGCACAGGGCAAGCGCCAGCGCGATCGTCGCCGACACCCCCGGCCAAACCGCTTGCGCCCTAGCCATCTTCAAGATGCAGCAGCAGGCCGAGCGCCAGCAGGATCGCCGCGACCGGCGGCGTCCAGGCGGCGACCATCAGCGGAACCGCGCCGCTCGCCCCGAGCGACTCGGCGAAATCCTTGAGAAAATACAGCGAGAACCCGGCGAGCACGGCCAGCAGCATCATCACGCCCACCTGCCCGAACCGCGTCGGCCGCAGCGCGAACGCCGCGCCGATCAGCACCATGGCGGCGAACAGCGCGGGCTTGGCCAGCTCGCTCTGCAGGAACAGCCGATGCCGCCGCGCGGAAAACCCTGCCTCCTCCATCTGCCCGATGAAGCGGCGGAGCTGCCAGAACGACACCGTCTCGGGCGGCGAGAAGCTCTCGAGGATCTGCTCGCGCGTCAGCTCGGTCGGCAGCCGCAGCGCGCCGGCATCGACCAATTTCTCGAAGCGACCGTCGGGGTCGCGCTCCCACAGCGTCGCCGCCTCGAGCGCCCAGGCGCCCGGCTCGAGCCGCGCCTCCGTCGCCTCGATCCGCGCGTAGAGCCCGCCCGCGCGGTCGAAGCGGTGCAGCCGCACCTGGCTGAGCCGCGTGCCGTCGGGATTGGCCCGGGCCGCCTGGATCACCGTCTGACCCTCGGGGTCGGCCTGGCGCAGCCACAGCCCGTCGCGCGAAAACGACAGCCGGCTCGCGTCGCGCCCGCGCAGCGTGTCGACGAGGTCGGCCCCGCGCTTGATCGAGGCCGCGACCACGGGGTTGACCCCGGCCACCAGGATCGCCGCGAGCCCGACCGCCGCGATCGCCGGCACCGCGATCAACCGCAGCGCCGAGACCCCCGACGCGCGCATCACCACCAGCTCGCTGGTGCGCGCCAGCCGCAGGAAGGTCACCAGGCTCGCCAGCATCAGCACCAGCGGGAAGGCCTGATACAGCACCTCCGGCGCCTGCAGCAGCGTCACCCGCAGCACGTCGCCCCCGCTGACGCCGGAAAACCGGCGCAGGTTCTCCACCCCGGCGGCGAGCACGACCAGCAGCGCGATCACCGCCTGCACGGCGGCGAGCGCCTTGAAGAAGCACATGATCAGATACCGCCACAGCGTCACGCGGCAAGCCCGCGCGCGGCCCTCGGCCGGGTGATGCGCCGCATCAGCGCCACGACGTAGACCAGGCCGAGCACGACCGGCAGATACATCGCCGGCCAGAGAACCGCGTCGTCCTGCACCCGCGACCGCGTCACGATCGCCAGCGCCTGCATCAGAACCGCGACGCCGACCGCGACGATCACCCGCCGCCCGAAGCCGCTTCGCCGGTAGCCGCCCGCGAGCAGCGTCACGAGCGCCACCGGCGGATAAAGCCAGGCAAGCAGCGGCATCGTCAGCTTGTGGTGAGCCTCGGCCAGGTATTGCCCGAGGCGGAACTTGCCGCTTTCCAGCATCTCGGCGGTCGGGTTCAGCAGCCGCCAGACCGGATACTCGGATGGCCGCGGCTGCCGGGCGCCGTCGGACGTGACCAGATCGCTGAGGTCGAAGACGAACTGGTCGTATTCGACGGAACTGAGTTGCGTTCCGTCCGCGCTCAGCGCCAGCGCCACGCCGTCGCCCATCACCAGCCGCGCCTCGTCGCCGTCGCGCAGCAGCAGCGCGGTCTGGGCCGAATACGTCACGATCCGTTCCGGGTCGCGCTGGTCGTGCAGGAACACGCCCGCCATCTCGCCGGCCCGGCTCGCGTTCGAGATGAACAGGGTAAGCCCGGCGACCGGATGCAGGAACTGCCGCTCGACGATCAGCGCGCTGGCGAGGTCGGAGCGGATTTCCTGGGTGCGCGCGGCCAGCGCCGCATCGCCGCGCGGGGCCAGCACCATCAGCGTCACCGCGGTCGCCGCCGCGATCAGCGCCCCGAAGGCGGCGACGGGGCGCATCAGCGCGCCCGGCCCGACGCCCGCGGTCATCATCACGACGAGTTCGCTCTCGGAATAGAGCCGGTTGAGCGTATAGAGCGCCGCGCCCATGCCCGACAGCGGCAGCACGATCACCAGCACTTCCGGCAGCACCAGAACCGAGAACTCGAGCAGGATGCCGCCGCCGCGGCCGCTGGCCACCACGGTGTCGATCAGTCGAACCGCCTGGGTCAGCCACACCACGCCGGTGAACACCAGCGCGAAGAAGCCGAAGGCGACGATCAGCTGGCGCAGCAGATATCGGTCCAGTCGCGTCAATCCGCCTCCTCTCCGCGGCCCGGGACTGGCCAAGGCCTTGGGGCCACGTTAGACCGGACGCTCCGGCAACCTAGAGGAGACGCCCTTGACTGCGCCAGTGCAAACCACCTTCGTCGCCGCCGACGCGGACGCCGTCGCCGGTCTCGGGGGGCGGATCGCGCTCTTTCTCGGTGCGGACGGCCGGATCGACCCGATTGCGCGCAAGCTCGACGCCCGGACCCGCGGCGCGCTGAAGCGGCTCGCCGCCAGCGACGCCTTCGCAAAGCTGAAGGCCGGCGAAGGTCATGTGCTGAGCTTTCCCGCCGGGGTCGCGGCCGAAGCGCTGCTCGTGGTCAAGCTGCCGCGCAAGGCGACGCCCACCGAGGCGCGCAAGGCGGGTGCTACCATCGCCGGTTTCAACGCCAAGGCGCCGCTGGCGGTGCTCGCTGGCGCCGCGCCGCACGTGGCCGAGATCGCGCTGGGGCTGACGCTGCGCGCCTACGATTTCCGCGACTTCCGCACGCCGGACAAGGACTGGACGCCGCCGAACGCCGCGGTGACGGTCCACCTGCGCGACCCGGAGGCGGCCGCGGCGGCCTGGGCCCCGCGCGCGGCCGTCGCCGCCGGGGTGATCCTGACCCGCGACCTGGTCAACGCGCCGGCGAACGTGCTGACCACCACCGCCTTCGCCGACCGGCTGGAGGCGCTGCGCGGGCTCGGCGTCGAGGTCGAGGTGCTCGACGAACCCGCGCTCGCGGCGCTTGGCATGCGAACGCTGCTCGCGGTGGGGCAGGGCTCCGACAGTCCGTCGCGCGTCGTCGTGATGCAGTGGAAGGGCGGCGGCGACGAGGCGCCGCTGGCGCTGGTCGGCAAGGGCGTCGTCTTCGACACCGGCGGCATCTCGATCAAGCCCGCGGCGGGCATGGAGGAGATGACCTGCGACATGGGCGGCGCTGGCGTCGTCGCCGGCGTGATGCACGCGATCGCCGCGCGCCGGGCCAAGGCGAACGTCGTCGGCCTCGTCGGGCTGGTCGAGAACATGCCCGACGGCCGCGCGCAGCGGCCGGGCGACATCGTGCGGACCATGAAGGGCGACACCGTCGAGGTGATCAACACCGACGCCGAAGGCCGGCTCGTGCTGGCCGACGTGCTCTGGTACGCGCAGGAGCGGTTCGCCCCCCGGGCGATGATCGATCTCGCGACCCTGACTGGCGCCTGCGTCGTCGCGCGCTCGGCCACGAGATGGCGGGGGTGTTCGCCACCGACGACAAGTTGGCGGCGGACTTTCTCGCCGCCGCCGCGACCGAGGACGAAGGCGCTTGGCGGCTGCCGCTCGCGCCCGCCT
>JANOEW010000352.1:0-6697 GCA_031413475.1 Amaricoccus sp. | reverse complement strand
CGCCCTCGCCGGCCGCTCCCCCACCGGCGTCGACTTCTACGACGCCGCCACGCTCCGCCTTGCCGGCGGCGCCACCATCGTCCTGTCCGGCGCGGCGACCGTCCCGAAGCAGGCCGGCTATCAGCTCGACATCCGCCTGTTCGGAACCGAGGGCATGCTCCTCCTCGACGTCGAACGCCCCCGGCTGGAGCTGCGCCGCCACGACGGCGCTGACGAGGCCATGGACCTGGCCCCCGACGCCGGCGCCTATGCCTGCCTCGAACCCCCCGCCCGCCTCGTCGACATCTGCCTCGGCCGCGCCACGCTCAACGAGGCCCCCGGGATCGTCGGCCAGCGCGCGGTGGAGGTGCTCGACGCCATGTACCGCTCGATCGCCTCCGGCCGTCCGGAGGCCGCATGACCCGCTGGCCCACCACCCGCGCCGAGATCGTCCGGGGGGGCTTCTCCACCCCGCTCGACGCGCCGATGGTCCCGCCCTTCCCCTTCGGCTTCCGCGACGCCGAGATCCTCACCCTCGTCTACCGCACCGACCCCGCCGCCATCGCGGCGCTGCTGCCGGAGCCGCTGGTCGCCACCGGCGATGCAGTGATGATCCACGTCTACAAGATGAACGACACCTCCTGGGTCGGCCCCTATCACGAGGTCAACGTCATGGTCGGCGCCGAACTGCCCGGCCGCGCGGTCGGCGCCTACTCGCCCTACCTGTTCCTGTCGTCCGACGTCGGCGTCGCCCACGGCCGCGAGACCCACGGCCAACCGAAGAAGCTCGGGCAGCCCCGCCTCGAACACCGCGGCGACCTGACCGTGGGCACGCTGGAGCGCAACAGCATCGAGGTGATCACCGGCACCCTGCCCTACAAGCAGACCCCCGCCGACATCGCCGAGCTGACCGCGATCTTCCCCTTCGCCACCAACCTCAACCTCAAGGCCATCGACCACATCGACGGCACGCCGGCGATCCGCCAGCTGACCTCGCGCAGCCTCGCGGACGTGCGCATCCACGAATGCTGGCGCGGCCCCTGCACGGTGGAGCTGCGCCCAAACGCCCAGGCGCCAGTGCACCGCCTGCCGGTGCGCGAGCCGCTCGACGGCTTCCTGTGGCGCGCCGACTTCACCCTCGTGCCCGGCGTGATCCTGCACGACTACCTCACGGAGCCCGCCCCATGACCGCCCACGCCTGGGTCCTCAAGGTCCGTCCCGGCTACGAGGACGAGTACAAGCGCCGCCACGACGACCTGTGGCCCGAAATGGACGCGGCCCTGCGCGCGGCGGGCATCACCTCCTATACGATCTTCCGCCACGGCCTGACCCTCTTCGGCTACTTCGAGACAGCCGACCTCACCGCGACGATCGCCGCCCTGCGCGACGACCCGGTCAACGCCCGCTGGGGCGCCTTCATGGCCCCGATCATGAAGATCGACATCGACCCCTCCACCGGCTTTCCCTACCTGCTGCCCCGGCAGTGGAGCCTCGCGCCGTGACGCCTCCGCCCGTCGCTGCCGGCCTTGCGGCCGCCGCCGCCGGTCGGACCGGGGCGCCGCGTCGACGTCGCGTGCGTTGCGCCGTGGCGCCCGCGGCGCGCTGCAGCGTCGCGCGCGTGGCGCGGACTCCCCGCGCCCGCCGCGGCGCTCGGATGCGAGGTCGCGCCGCGCGGAGGCCAGCCGCGCCTCGCCCTCGCATGATCGGAGCCTGATCCCATGACCACCGACCTCACCGGCCGCCGCGCCCTCGTCACCGGCGGCAATCGCGGCATCGGCCTCGCCTGCGTCCGTGCGCTCGCCGAAGCGGGCGCCGCCGTCGCGTTCACCGCCCGCTCCGAGGCGAAGGTCGCGGAGGCGCTGGCCGGCCTCCCCGCGGGCGTCGAAGGCCGCGCGGTCGACGTCACCGACCGCGCCGGCATGGCCGCGCTGCTCGGCGAGGGCTTCGACGTCGTGATCAACAACGCCGGCGTGGTCGAGCCGATCGGCGCGCTCGACGTGGTCCCGATCGACGCCTGGGCCCGCACCATCGAGATCAACCTCACCTCGGCGTTCTTCGCTATCCAGCAGGCGATCCCGCCGATGCTGGCCCGCGGCGGCGGCACGATCGTCAACCTCTCGTCGGGCGCCGCGCGCGGGGCGATGGAGGGATGGAGCGCCTATTGCGCCAGCAAGGCGGCGCTCGCCATGGTCACGCAGTCGGTGCACAAGGAGCTCGGCGGCCGCGGGATCCGGGTCTTCGGCTTCGCCCCCGGCGTCGTTGACACCGACATGCAGGGCGTGATCCGCGCCTCGGGCATCAACCCGGTCAGCCGGATCCCCCGCGAGACCCTCGTGCGCGCCGACGCGCCGGCCCGGGCGATCGTCTGGCTGTGCGGGCCCGAGGCCGACCCGCTGGCCGGGCGCGAGCTCGACATCCGCCACGAGGACTTCCGCCGCGCCGCCGGCCTGGCCCCGCTGTCATGACCCGCGTCGTCGTCACCGACGCGACCTTCCCCGACCTCGGCCCCGAGACGGCGGCCGCCACGGCCGCGGGCGCGGCCTTGGTGCGCGCCGCCTGTCGCACCGAGGCCGAGGTCGCCGACGCGGTCGCCGGCGCGCGGGTCGCGGTGGTCCAGTTCGCGCCGTTCGGCGCGGCCGCCGCCGCCGCGCTGGCCCCAGGCGCCACGGTGATCCGCTACGGGGTCGGCTACGACAACCTGGACCTCGCGGCGCTCGCCGCCCACGGGATCGCGGCCGCCTACGTGCCCGACTACTGCACCGAGGAGGTCGCCGACCACACCGCCGCGATGCTGCTGGCGCTGCTGCGCAAGCTGCCCGCGTTCGACGCCTCGGTCCGGGCCGGCCGCTGGGAGCCGGTGGCGATCGGCCGGCCGCTCCGGCCGTTCGCCGAGACCACCGTGGGCTTTCTCGGCTTCGGCCGCATCGCCCAGGGCGTGGCGCGCCGGCTCGCGCCGTTCGGCTTTCGCTTCCTCGCCGCCGACCCGGCGTTCGCGCCGGGGCCCGCCGCGCCCCCGGTGACCCGCGTCGAGCTCGACGGCCTGCTCGGAGGCAGCGACGCGCTGTCGCTGCACGCGCCGGCCACGCCCGAGACCGTGGGCATGATCGGCGCCGCGGCGCTGGGGCGGATGCGCCCTGGCGCGGTCCTCGTCAACACCGCCCGCGGCGATCTGATCGACGCCGCCGCGGTCGCCGACGCGCTCGCCTCCGGCCGGCTCGCGGCCGCGGCGCTCGACGTCTTTCCGACCGAGCCGCTGCCCGCCGACGGCCCGCTCCGGACCGCGCCCAACCTGCTCCTTTCCCCGCACGCCGCCTGGTATTCCGACGCCGCCGTCGCCCGCCTGCAGTCGCTCGTCGCCGACGAGATCGCCCGCGCGCTCGCGGGGCGCCCGCCCCGCCGCCCCATCCCCGGAACCAGCCGATGACCATCCGCAGCGTCGAGGCGATCCCGCTCGCCTACCCTGAGCCGAACGACCATGACCGAAAGCGCACGGTTTGCCTCGTCAAGATCACCGATGCGGACGGGGTGGCCGGCTGGGGCGAGTGCTGCAGCTACTTCCCCGAGGCGACCCGTGCGACGGCGAAGCTCGTGGAGGGCCTGGCCGAGACCCTGATCGGCCGCGATCCGCTGCATACGGGGGCGATCTGGCGCGACCTGCACGACGCGACCTGGTGGTACGGGACCGGCGCGGGCCTCGCCTCGCTGGCGATCTCGGGGATCGACATCGCGCTGTGGGACCTCAAGGGCAAACGCCTCGGCGCGCGGGTGCTCGACCTGATCGGCGGTCCGGCCAAGGCGAGGCTGCCCGCGGTCGCCTCGATCCACGGCACCCAGGCGTCGATCCCGGCGATGGCCGAGGAGATCCAGGGCCACCTCGAAGGCGGGCTGCAGGGGGTGAAGGTTGGCTTCGGCAAGCGCGGCGAGGCCAACCTCGGCTTCGAGGAGGCGCGCGACCTCGACTTCGTCCGCACGGTGCGCGACGCGATCGGCGACAAGCTGCTGATGATCGACCTTGGGGTGAAAAACTTCTGGGACGTGCCCACCGCGATACGTCGCGCCCGCGCCTTCGAGGACGCAGGCGTGCACTGGTTGGAGGAGCCGCTCGGCCACGACGACCCCGAGGGCTACGCCGCCCTGCGCGCGGCCACCGCGATCCGCATCGCCTACGGCGAGCGCGAATGGAACGCCCGCGGCGTGCAGCGCATCGTCGAGCGCGGGACCGTCGACGTGGTCGGCCTCGACCCCGGCCGGGTCGAGGGCATCACCGGCTTCCTGCGCGCCGCCGAGATCTGCGAGACCTACTGCCGCCAGGCGAACGCGCACAACTTCTCCACCGCCATCGTGGCGGCCGCCTCCAGCGCACTGTCCTGGGCCAACCCGGCCTGCCGGCTGCTGGAGCTCGCGCCCCAGCGCGGCCCCGCCCAACTCGAGCTGGTCGACCGGCCGGTCTGGCACGTGGACGGCTGGGTGACCGAGCCGCAGGGCCCCGGCCTTGGGGTCACGGTCAACGAGGACCTCGTCGCCTCGCTCCGCCTCGATGCCTGACGCGCCCGCCCTCGACTTCACCGGCCGCACCGTGCTGGTCACCGGCGCGGCGGGCGCCATCGGCGGCGCGGTCGCCCGCGGCTTCGCCGCCGCCGGGGCGCGGGTCGCGGTGGTCGACCTCGACCCCGCCCGCGCCGAGGCGGCCGTGGCCGGGCTCGGCCCGGAGCACGCCGGCTGGGGGCTCGACATCACCCGCGTGGCGGACCTGCCCGGCCTCGTCGCGGCGATCGAGACCCGGCTCGGGCCGACCGACGTGCTCGTCAACGTCGCGGGGATCATCCGCCGCAACCCCGATCTCTTCGCCGTGACGGAAGCCGAGTGGGACGCCCAGCACGCGACCAACCTCAAGGCCACGTTTTTCCTCAGCCGCGAGGTCGCCGCGCGGCTGGTCGCGCTCGGGCGCCCGGGCGCGATCGTCAACTTCGCCTCCCAGGGCTGGCAGTCCGGCGGCTTCCAGGGCTCGGTGGTCTACAACGCGGCCAAGGGCGGGGTGGTCACGCTCACTCGCGGCCTCGCGCGGTCGTGGGCCGCGCACCGCATCCGCGTCAACGCGGTGGCCCCGGGGCTGGTCGAGACGCCGATGCTGGCCGACGGCTCGCTCTCCCCGGACCAGCTCGCCGCGCTTGCCGCCTCGGTCCCGCTCGGCCGCCTCGGTCAGCCCGAGGACCACGTCGGCGCCACGCTCTACCTCGCTTCGGACCTCGCCGCCTATGTGACCGGGGCCACGCTCAACGTCTCGGGGGGCTTCCTGATGTATTGAACCGTTGCCTTGCGCGATCGGCCGCCCCACTTCCCGTCGGGGTGACGCCCGCGCTACGCTGGCGGAGCCGAAGGCGGGAGGGGCGATGGCGAAGGACAAGGCGGGCACGCGGGCTCCGACCGGCATGGGCGCCCTGCCGCACGCCACCGGCGTCGGCTTTCGGGTCTGGGCGCCCCACGCCGACGCCGTTCACGTCGCCGGCTCGTTCAACAATTGGTCGGAGCGCGCGACGCCCCTGGCCCGCGAGTCCGGCGGGATCTGGTTCGCCGACGTGCCCGCGGCTGTGCCCGGCGACGAATACCGCTTCCTGATCGCCAACGGGGCCGAGACCCTTTCGCGCATCGATCCCTACGCCCGCGCCGTGACCAACTCGGTCGGCAACGCGATCGTCGTCGCCGACGAGCCCGCCGGGGACGGCTTCGCGTCGCCGCCGTGGAACCTGCTGGTGATCTACGAGATGCACATCGGCACCTTCGCCCGCACCGCGGACGAACCCGGCGGCTTCGAGAACGCCAGCGCCCGCCTCGGGCATCTGCGCCGGCTCGGGGTCAACGCCGTCCAGATCATGCCGTCGGCCGAATTCGCCGGCGACGTCTCCTGGGGCTACAACCCTTCGCACATCTTCGCGGTCGAGAGCACCTACGGCGGACCGGACGGCCTGCGCGCGTTCGTCGCCGCGGCGCATGCGGCCGGCATCGCGGTGATCCTCGACGTGGTCTATAGCCACTTCGGCCCCTCGGACCTCGACCTGTGGCGGTTCGACGGCTGGTCGGAGAACGACAAGGGCGGCATCTATTTCTACAACGACTGGAAGTCGGAGACGCCCTGGGGCGACACCCGCCCGGACTACGGCCGCGGCGAGGTGCGGCAGTTCATCCGCGACAACGCGCTGCACTGGCTTGAGCGGTACGGCATCGACGGCCTGCGCTTCGACATGACCCTCTACATCCGCAGCGTGAGCGGCGACGAGGCCGACCCGGGCGACGCGCTGGAGGAGGGCTGGAGCCTGATGCGCTGGATCAACCAGGAGGTGGCGGCGCGCTTTCCCGGTCGCATCACCATCGCCGAGGATCTGCGCAACAAGGCCGCGGTCACCGCCGCGCCGGATCGGGACGGCGCCGGCTTCGGGGCGCAGTGGTGCGCCGAGTTCGTCCATCCGATCCGCGAGGTGCTGATTGCGGCCGACGACAAGGACCGGCACATGGCGACCGTGGCGCATGCGCTCGCCCACCACTACAACGGCGATCCGTTCGAGCGGGTGATCTACACCGAGAGCCACGACGAGGTCGCGAACGGCAAGGCGCGGATCCCGCACGAGATCGCGCCGGGCGACCGTGCGCACTGTGCGGAGGAGTAGCGCTCGACGCTGGGCGAGGCGCTGATGTTCACCGCGCCGGGCATCCCGATGCTGTT
>JANOEW010000351.1:0-2372 GCA_031413475.1 Amaricoccus sp. | reverse complement strand
CCCGAGCCGCCGCCGGTGACGATCGCCGCGACGTCAGGCCCAAGCCGCATCAGACGCGCTCGATCGCAACGGCCGTGCCCTCGCCGCCGCCGATGCAGATCGCGGCGACCCCGGTGGCGAGCCCGCGCGCCTCGAGCGCGTGCAGCAGGGTGACGAGGATGCGCGCCCCCGAGGCGCCGATGGGATGGCCGAGCGCGCAAGCGCCGCCGTTGACGTTCACCCGCGCGTGGTCCGCGCCGGTCAGCGCCATGAACGCCATCGGCACCACCGCGAAGGCCTCGTTCACCTCCCAAAGGTCGACGTCGCCCACGGCCCAGCCGAGTCGGGCGAGCAGCCGCTCGGCGGCGGGCGCGGGCGCGGTGGGAAAGCGCGCCGGCGCCTGCGCGTGGCTGGCGTGGCCGAGCACACGGGCGCGGATCGGCAGGCCAGCGGCCCGAGCGTCGGCCTCGCGCATCAGCACCAGCGCCGCCGCGCCGTCGGAGATCGACGAGGAATTGGCCGCGGTCACGGTGCCGTCCTTGCGGAAGGCGGGCTTGAGCGTCGGGATCTTCTCCGGCCGGGCGGTCAGCGGCTGTTCGTCCTCGGCGACGATCGTCTCGCCCTTGCGCCCGGCGACGGTCACCGGCGTGATTTCCGCGGCGAAGGCCCCGCTCGTCTGCGCCGCGCGGGTGCGGGTCAGCGAGGCGAGCGCATAGTCGTCCTGGGCGGCGCGGGTGAACTGGAACTCGGTGGCGCAATCCTCGGCAAAGGTCCCCATCAGCCGGCCGGGCTCGTAGGCGTCTTCGAGCCCGTCGAGGAACATGTGGTCCTGCGCGCTCGCATGCCCCAGCCGCGCGCCGCCGCGCAGCTTCGCCAGCAGGTAGGGCGCGTTGGTCATGCTCTCCATGCCGCCCGCCACCACCACCCGTGCGCTCCCGGCCACGAGCATGTCATGGGCGAGCATCGCGGCCTTCATCCCCGAGCCGCACATCTTGTTGAGCGTGGTCGCGGGAACCTCCTTTGGCAGGCCCGCCTTGAACCCCGCCTGCCGCGCCGGGGCTTGGCCCTGACCGGCGGGCAGCACGCAGCCCATCAGCAGCTCGTCGACCTCGGCCGCAGGCAGGCCGGCACGGTCGAGTGCGGCGGCGATCGCGGCGCCGCCGAGCTCGGCTGCGCTCGCACCCGCGAAGGCGCCCTGGAACCCGCCCATCGCGGTGCGCGCGGCGCCCACGATCACGATGCCGTCCGCCATGGCGCGTCCCCCTCCTGCACGCGCCGAGGCTACGCGCGGCGCCGCCGGCGGGTCCAGCCTATTACGCGACCTCCGCCGTGCCGCGCTCGCGATACGGCGTCGTCGCATAGAGCGCGCGGTAGCATTTCGAGAAATGCGACGGCGAGGCGAAGCCGCAGGCAAGCGCGACGTTGATCACCGACATGTCGGTCTGCAGCAGCAGGTTGCGCGCCTTCTTCAAGCGCAGCTCCATGTAATAGCGCTTCGGCGAGCGGTTCAGATACCGCCGGAACAGCCGCTCCAGCTGACGCGCCGACATGCCTACGTCCTGGGCGAGCCGGGCCGGCGAGATCGGCTCCTCGATGTTGGTCTCCATCATCTGGATCACCGACGAGAGCTTGGGATGGCGCACCCCGATCCGGGTCGGGATCGACAGCCGCTGCTCGTCGCGGTCCGAGCGCAACGCGGTGTGGATCATCTGGTCGGCCACCAGGTTGGCGATCTCCGGCCCGTGTTTCCTGGCGATCAGCTTCAGCATCAGGTCCGCGGCGGCGGTGCCGCCCGCCGCAGTGTAGCGGTTCGCGTCGATCACGTAGACGGTCTGGCTGAGTTCGATCTCGGGGAAATCCTCCTCGAAGCTGTCGCGGTTCTCCCAATGGATCGTGCAGCGCCGGCCCTCGAGCAGCCCGGCCTTGGCCAGCGCCTGCGCCCCGGTGCAGACCGCGCCGAACGCCATGCCCCGCCGGCTCTCGCGCCGCAGCCAGGTCAGCACGGGCCTGGTGGTCGCCGCCTTCACGTTGGTCCCGCCGCAGACGACGATGGTGGCGTCGCGCCCGACCTCGACCAGCCCGCTGTCGGCCCCGATCGTCGCCCCGTTGGACGCCGCGACCGGTCCGCCGCTCTCGCTGACCAGGCTCCAGGCGTAAAGCCTGCGTCCCGCGATGCGGTTCGCCAGCCGCAACGGTTCGATGGCGCAGGCGAAGGCGATCAGGGTGAAGCTCTCGAGCAGGAGAAAGACGAACTTCTCCGGCGGGGCCTCGGCGGCAACGGCCATCGCGTCCAGCGCCTTTCGGGACACATGCTGCCGCGATCTAGATTGGCTCGACCGGGGCGGGTCAAGGCCAAACCCGGCCGCGCGGCACTGGCGTCTGCGTGGCCGGCG